>JAGROF010000058.1 GCA_020440405.1 Chlamydiia bacterium | reverse complement strand
CTTCACAGATCTTTTTGACTTTTTCTTTCCCTGTATCAACAGATTTCATCATGTACCTCATGTTGCTTGCGTACACCATAGGGAAAAAAGATTAAAATCTCAAGCAAATATAACTTTTAGCTGCTCGAAAACCTCAGGAGAAGAGGTCAGCCCCACATGGCCAACACCCTCAACTTCGACTTTATGTATCGCACACGATGGTTCAGGCATATGAATATCATCTAAGCCACGAATTTCCCACACACTCTCTTGCATAGTCGGTGAAAGATAGTTCCACTCCCCTTCTGTCATCATGGAACCCATACGAACCACTCGCCTGACTTCAGGACGCCAAGAAGTCCAAGCTTGTGTCTGGTAACAGTACCCTTCATGAATCCGATAGCTTTCTTGATCAAGAGCAGCATAAAGGGCTATTTCAGCTCCCCGAGAATACCCTAAAAGATCAATGGGTTGATCCCCACAAATCTCACGAATCTCTTCAATCTTTCGATCGATTACCTCTCGATCCGCTTCCGTTAACTCCCCTTCCGAAAGATTCACCGTAAAAAGAGGACCCAACTGATGCGCTTCAAAATAGGTGCCCATCTTTAGAAAGGTTCCTTGCGTCCCATTTTTCCCATGAAGTGCCAGAATGGGAGTTCGCCCTTGTTGCCAGGATGGAAGCGTTGTTGGATTCATCCCGAAGTCCCGCAAAGCCTCCCCTTTTCCGCGGTCCATATCCATCCCTGCTGCAATCGAAGCGCGAGGCTCCCATAGAAGCGCGCCCATAACATTGGCGGCCCAAAACCACTCATAGTGCCTCAAAAATTGCACTCCTGCCGCCACGACATGCCGGTAAAGAGAGTAGGGGCTTGTATAATCACCTAATGTTGGATACCCACTAAATCCCGTGGGCTCTCGTAAACAGACTTCGCTCGCATTCATAATGGGAGCAAGGATACCTTCCCCTTAACAATTTTTGGAAGAGAATTGTTAATTTCTTTATGATGGTGTCATGAAAAAATTATGGTGGCTTACACTTCCCCTCATTCTAGCCCTTGGACCCCTCTTTCAGAAGAAGTCTCACAAGCTGGCAGTGGGATCAATCTTCCGAAACGAAGCCCCCTATTTGAAGGAATGGATCGACCATCATATCCAGTTAGGGGTAACCCACTTCTTCCTCTACAATAACGAGAGCACAGATAGCTACCAAGACATCTTAAAACCCTATGTGGATCAAGGGATCGTCACACTGATTGACTGGGAATCAACGGAAGCGCATGCCATTCACGGCTTTGGAGAATTTACATTTGTCCCTTATCAACTAGGGGCTTATCAAGATTGTATCCAGCGAGCAAAAGGGGTTGCAGAGTGGATTGCAATCATCGACATCGACGAATATTTGGTCCCAAACATGTCTCCAAAAGCTTTTTTTGCTCTTCTTGATACAGAAAAGAAAGAGAAGACAGGAAGTCTCCAGATCCACTGGAAAGTCTTTGGAACTTCTGGGGTCTATGCATTAAAAGAAGGAGAAAAGCTCACAGAAAAGCTGATCCATCGGGCTACAGAAGACCACCCTTGGAATGCACAGGTCAAGTGCCTCCACCAACCTAAAGCTGTCAGGAGATGCTTAGTCCATGAAGCTAAAAAGCTTCATAAAGGATACGCTAAGAAAACCCTTCCTAAAGAAGTCTGCCGAGTGCACCACTATTGGTTCGGCACAGAAAAAGATTTTTATCAAAAGAGAAACTTTGACACTATCTCAGGCCCCCCTTTCATTGACATGTTCAATGCTGTTGAAGATCATTCAATGGAACATTTTGTCAAACATCTATAAAAAAACACTTGGCGATAAAGAATCTTTTCGGCAATATTAGTAGTCTTAAATAATGTGAGTTCGGTAATGAAAAGAGTCTTTACGGTCTTCATAGCTCTCGCTATTGTCATATTCAACGCCCCTGTTTATGCCAATGACGAAGCCTTCTCTGAATGTGAGTATGATACCAATGCTGGGTATGAGAAGTGTGAACCCTTAGGATATGGGGCTTCAAAAGCTTCCCACTCAACGATTAGTGCCTCTATGATCGGATGGGGACTCGGCTTAGCCATTGCCATCGCCATCGTTGCTGGGGTGATTCATCAAAGTGCCGCTCCCCATAGCAATAGTAACTCAAATTCTTCCTCTTCCTCATGAAATGGCTAACGCTTATTCTTCTCCCCCTTTCCCTGATTGCAACTGAGCCATTTTTTACCCTGATTGACCCTCCTAGTCATTGGCTCATTTCTGATCCCTCAAAGTATGAAAAAGGGATTAAGGTAACGTTCATTGCCTCCAAGAAAAAAATGTTCACACCTTCTCTCACTCTTTCCACCGAGAAAGTGGGTAATGCCACCGTTGAAGATTATACGCATGCTTTGGAAAAAATTTACCATGGCAAGACCTTTCAAAAGCTAGGGACATTTGAAACTGCTGTTGGAACAGGTCATCTCTTTCAAATCGATCAAAAAAGCCAGTGGGGCGATATTCGCCTCCTCCAGGCTTTTGTCCTTCATGACGGCTATGCACTGATTCAAACGGGAGCGTGTCTTCGGAAGGAGTTTTTAAATGTCCATGAAGACTATTTAAAAACCTTCAAATCCCTGCGCGTAACTCCCTCATTAGTCGAGTCTTGCCACGATGCAAAACTGCAAAAGAAAATCGAAGCTCTTACAAAATGTTGGCATAAGCTCTGCGGTTCTTCCAAAGAAGCCCCTGAAACGCTCTTTGCCTCATCTTTCTTTCAAACAAATCAATGGAAACCCCTTGTGAATTATGTTGAAAAAGCGCTAGCATCTGAAGGGAAGTGCTGGCAATTTCTCGCTCTGAAACACATTCAAGAAACACTACTTATGGAGAACGAATCATGAAAAAAGCCCTTTTGGTTTTAGCTGCTCTAACGACCCCTCTTCTTGCACAGGACAGTCTTCCTCCCCCAGATCTTTCCACGCCCCCTTTAGAAATTCCTGACGCCCCCTTCCGAGAGCGGACAGAAAAACAAGAAACCTCTCAATCAAAAAAAGCGGCTGTCGCTATAATCGGAACGATTGCTGCGATTACAATTGGCCTTCTCGTCAGTGGTTCAGATACAGGAAAGCACATTAAACCTCGTGAATTTCGAGACGATTCGTCGACATGAGACTCTTGCCTCTCCTTCTTCTCTTTTTTTTGGTCAGCTGTCACCGGGATGGATGGCATCACACCGCGATCCAAAATGGAAACAGACAGTATGATATGGCTAAGCTTACCCACCCTACAACATCTGTCAGTGATGGGCTTGAGCTCGAGCTGACACGCATAGGAAAAGAAATCCATGGTTATATCAACGTTCATGCCTTTGAGCTCCCCGCGTATGAAGAAGATTCTCACGCCACAACCCTCACCATTTCGACAGCAAGTGCCTCTCAAACCTTTGTGATTCCTCTCATGGAAGGAGGAATGCGTGCTCATCTAACTGATACATGCCTTGACTATCTCCTCCAAACCCTTGAGCTCAAACCCTCAGTGACCCTCATTTCAGGCCATTTCACTGAAATACTCGATGCTTCAAACTTCCGTCGCCACTACGATGCTCTCCTCCGAAATCCTAGCCGCATCCAACCTCAAAATATGATCCATTTTGAACTTTATTAACTTTTTGATATAAGTAGAAAAAAATACCCAAGGATTTTCCTATGAATAAGTTTGAAGGATTAAAAGAGCACACGATCATTGTCGCAGACACGGGAGAAATTGATGAGATCAAAAAGTACCATCCAACTTACGCTACAACAAACCCCTCTTTAATCTTAAAAGCTTCTGAAATTGAAGAGTATAAACCTTTAATCGATGATGCAATTCAGTACGGAAAGTCTAAAGGAGGGCAAAACCCTCTTGAGCTCATCATCACCAAGGTTTTTGTCAATTTTGGAACAGAAATTTTAAAGCATATTCCAGGACGTGTCTCGACAGAGGTCGATGCCCGCCTTTCCTTTGATGTGGAAGGAAGCATCAACAAAGCCCATCAATATATCGATCTTTACAAAGAAGCCGGAATTGAAAAAGAGCGGGTCCTAATCAAGCTTGCCTCTACATGGGAAGGCGTTTTGGCCGCGTCTCAGCTTGAAAAAGAGGGCATCCACTGCAATATGACCCTCATGTTCAGCCTAGCTCAGGCGATTGCCTGTGCAGAAGCTGGAGCCACCCTCATCTCTCCCTTTGTGGGTCGGATTCTTGACTGGTATAAAAAAGCAGAAGGAAAAGAGTCCTATCCTCCCGATGAAGATCCGGGAGTGGTTTCTGTCACAAACATCTTCAGCTACTACAAAAAGTTTGGGTACAAAACTCAAATCATGGGGGCCTCTTTCCGCAACGTAGACGAAGTCCTTGAGCTTGCTGGGTCAGACCTTCTGACGATTGCTCCAAAGCTTCTCAAAGAGCTCACCGACTCCGAAGGAGCAGTTCCTAAAAAGCTCTGCGCCGATAAAGCAGCTAAAATGGATATGGAAAAAATCAACGTCGATGAAAAAACCTTCCGTTGGCTCCTCAATGAAGAAGCCATGGCCACAGAAAAGCTAGCCGAAGGAATCCGGAACTTTGCCAAAGACACGGTGAAGCTCGAAAAGCTGATCCAATCTATGATTTAGATAGCGTATTTTGACACGCCACAATTTCCCAACTGTTGCCCGTTTTGACAAATGTGTGGCTAAACACTCCATGGATCACTTCTTTGGGTTTCCCAGGCTTTAAAAGGCCATCGACTTTCCATGAAACAAGGGCAATGACCACCCCAGGCGTCGCCTCGCGCAACTTGAAGTCTGTCACTTCAAATGTAGAATCCTTGAGAAACGTTTGCAGAATTTCAACGTGGCGGTCCTCGATCTCTTCGCGACCCGAAAAAGTCATTCCAAAAATATTGATAAAATCAGCATCTTTAGAAAACCCTGAGCCAAAACCTTTTCCCGCATGATGATTCCAAGATTCGACATACTGATCTACAATCCCCTTAATCAACACCTCATCTTGCGTATCTAGAGCAAAGGCTGCGGCACAAAACAACAATACAAAAAACATCTTTTTCATTGAACTTTCTCCTATTAGGGACACCCACATCTTGGATTGTCAACATCATAGCTAGTGGTGAGAATGATGTAAATCATATACCCTGTGAGGGGAGCGAGGTTAAGGGTTGCATTACCCAAAGATTTGATCGATTTAAAAGCAGCCCCATTAATCACGCGAGGGAGGCTCTCTTTCCCCACCAGGAAAGCAACCGCTCCTGCAAAAGAAGGAAGGGCAAACTTATAAGCACACTTTGTCTCAATGGTTAGACGATACCCAAGGGATCCTGCAAAACAAAACGCCACCTTTGTATTCATCGACGCCTTATGGAATTTTAGAAAAGCCCACATCGAAAGGGCTCGAAACAAATGATTCATGACAACGACCCCCTTAAAAAGAAAAGGGTTTTCTTTTGCTTTGCGCTCAACATATTGAGTTGGGGTTTTCAAAGGACTGTGACGATCAATAAAGTTGTGGAAACGGACATCTAAAGACATAACGAGGCTCCTCGATTTCAAAAAAGAATGATACACTTAAACAAGGTTAACTTGCACCAAATTTTTATTCCCATTAAAAAGGCGGTATGAGAACCCTTCAAACAGAAACCATTATTGATGCGGTCAAAAAGCTTTGTATTGAGGGCTGTTGCAACCTCCGCTGCGATACGGTTAAAGCTTTTAAAGAGGCAAAAGAAAAAGAGCCCTCCCCTATAGGGAAAGAGGTTCTATCGCAGCTGATTGAAAACAGCGAAATCGCCCGCTGCGAGAAACTCCCCTTTTGCCAGGATACAGGCTACGCTGTTCTCTTTGTTGAAATAGGCCAAGAGGTGAAGATAGAAGGTAGACTCACCGAAGCACTTAACGAAGGGGTGAGACAAGGATATAAAGAAGGATTCTTGCGTATGTCGATTCTCGATAACCCAATCTCGCGTAAGAATACAGAGGATAATACCCCAGCCACCATTAATTATGACCTGGTTCCTGGAGACACTTTTAAAATTTCCCTCCTTGTCAAAGGGGGAGGATGCGATATGAAAAGCGCCCTTCAAATTCTCCCTCCCGCTGCTGGTCTGGAAGGAGCCATGGATTTTATTGTCGAAACAGTCAAGAATGCTGGTCCTGAAGCAAGTCCTCCAATGACACTTGGAATCGGAATGGGAGGCCCCTTTGCTCAAGCGGCTCTCTTAGCCCAAAAAGCCCTTCTCTGGCCTCTCGATAAGCCCAACCCCAACCCCGAACTCAGGAAAATCGAAGAAGAGCTCCTGCACAGAATTAATAAACTCGGTATTGGTCCTGCAGGATTCGGAGGACGTACGACATGCTTAGGCCTGCATATTGAGCTAGGTCCCGCTCATATTGCGCACTTCCCCGTTGCCATTAACATTGATTGCCACTCTCATCGTGGGGCAGAGGTAACACTCTAATGGAACGAAAAAAAATCACCCTTCCCCTATCTGATACAGTCATTCAATTTTTAAAGGTGGGAGACCATGTTCTCCTTTCCGGAAAGATCTATACTGGACGTGATGCCGCCCACAAGCGGTTTATGGATGCGATTGCTCAAGGAGATCCTCTTCCTTTCGATCCTCAAGGAGAAACCATCTATTATGTCGGCCCTACTCCCCAGAAGCCAGGGTATCCGATCGGTTCAGCAGGTCCCACAACCTCCACCCGTATGGATCCCTATACTCCCCCTCTCTTGGAACGGGGATTGAAAGGAATGATTGGGAAGGGACGTCGCTCAATGGAAGTTCGCGAGGCGATTCAAAAGCATAAAGCCGTGTACTTTGGCGCAATCGAAGGGACAGCAGCCCTCTTATGCAAACGGATCACCGCGTCAGAAATCATTGCCTAC
>JAGROF010000057.1 GCA_020440405.1 Chlamydiia bacterium | reverse complement strand
AAGTCTGCAGACCAAAGTGGAAACATGCTCAATGGACTTTTACGGATTTGGCAACGGAGTTTCCCAGCCCCTACAGAGCCAGAAGCACATCCTTCTGGAAGTTTAGAAGAATTTCGAGCCAAAGGAGCCGCCCTTGCCCAGGAAGGAAAGCTTTTTGACTCTTTAATGAGACTGGCAACGAACCCCAAGTGGAACTTTATCGTCAAGCACCTTGATGACATTTACCTTGCTGTTGCTCCTCGCGACTTCAAGAACTTTGTCCACGCCTTAACAAACTTCCTTGTGAAGCTTGCAAACAATGAACTCCAAAAAGAAGATATTCAAGAAGTCGTGCATCAGCTGATTACTTTGAAAGAAAATCTCCAGGAATCGGATGCTCTAGCTTTCTTTTTCCATGAGTTTCCAGAAGTGATGGATGTGATTGAACTTCTCAATAAAGACCCTCACTATGCACGGGTCATTGCCCCTCTTCTTTTTGGAAATAATTCCGTGACACACCTCATTTCAAAGCATGGATATCCTTCCTTTGAGCAATTTAGGGCGCATCCTGAAGGATCCGACCGATTTGTAGATTGGGTCGAAAGAGGACATGAAGTCACCGTTGCACCGCCAAGCAAAACACGCGAACCCCTTCCTGTAAACGCAGCAAGAATCGACGCAGGAGTGGCTGCCGTTGAGCGGATAAATGAGGAGCTTGTAAAACGAGGCGAGCGCCGTAAGATTACACTCGTCGTCCAATATAACATGGACAAAACGTCTCCCGCATACGTTGAACGCGCTCTTGCCAACAAGATGAAAGATGTCAAAGATCACTTAGGACACTGTAAAAATATCGATTGGGAATTTCTTGTTGTCGATGCAAGACAAGAACGCACCTCTGGAATTGAAAGCACATTCGCTGACATCTTAGCGCGAGAAACAGAAGGAAATGTCTCAGGAAGACAAATCACTTTAGAAGGAGGCGGAGGAAAAGCCGCTGCGGTCCGTTGTGGAATGAGTGTTGCAGCAGATGCCGGATCTGACTTTGTCGGGTTTATCGACTTTTCGGATAAGATTCATATCCTAGAAATGACCCATCTTTTCACTCAGGCTTTTCAAACAGAAGAGGAGGGAGGCCTTGCGATTGGATCACGCCGCTTAGAAGCGAGCGCCGTCGAAAACAAACCCCTTCCATTCCTGATTCGAAGTATGGGGCTAAATCTTGTTGTAAAAGCCATGTTCCCTCACCTCTTTAACATTAGCGATACCCAGACAGGGTTTAAGCTTTTTAATGCGAAGTCTTGGCAACAGATTGCCCAAACAGGACTCCAAAATGATTCCTTAGCCTTTGATATTGAGATTCTTCAGCAAGCAGCTCGCCTTGGGTTTCCCATTGCTGAATGCGCTGTTGACTTCCATGACAGTTCTCAAAACGCAGAAGATTTTGGAGAAGACATGGTCGGCAGCCTTTTTGATGAAGTCGTCCAAATCCGTGCCACGACAAAAGACACCCCTCTCTCTCCCCAAAAACCACAAGAAGCACGCTTAATTGGTGGAGGAGCAGAGAATGTGGTGTATCGCCTTGCCAATGGTTCAATTATTAAAATCCCTCACGAAGCAGCAGACCCAGACTTCGTGGGCTTCTTAAAGCATGTCCTCTTTAAGGGACAAAAAGAGATGAAGCTAGATGATCAAAAAGATAAGCTGATTACCTCTCAGTTTATCAACCGTCTCCTCACATCTCCTCGTTTTAGTAAATATATTCCTGCTTTAAGAAGTTGGGCTGATTTAAACATCTTTGTCATGAAGATGATCACCTCCTTTGAAAACAAAGCCTATAAATCGATGGGATACGAGACAGCAGAACGGTACGGTCGAGATCTCGTGATTCCTTTCCGCTTTGTGGAAGGTTCTTTTAGCGTTGAAGTCGATGGAGAGCCCAAAACATTTACACGTGAAGATAACGTGAAACAATCTGTTTTTGCCAATGCAGTGTTCAAAGACCGCGTTGTGGCCGCAATTGAAAGCCGCGATCCCGATGCTATCATCCGACAAATCGATGAAGGGCTTAACCTGTTTGAAGACTTATGGAAACGGGGGCTGTTTGACCTCGATACCAACTTCCTCTGTGATACCGGATATTATCCAGACTCGGAAGGAAGAGAACGTCTCATGGTTCTCGATCCAGGTGAGCTGATTGATGACTTAAGCCGCATCGATATCAATACGGCACGCAATCAAATCGAAAAACGGTATGACTATATCGAGCTCGAAATTCTTCTGAGAAGCCTCCCTCCCGAGCAAAAAGAACGAGTACTCAGCTACTACAAAACAAAAATGCATGCGTTCTTCGATGCCATTGAAGAAGGGGGCAGCAAACGGGATCAGTTTGGAATCGACCGCCGAGAGGGTGGAGATTTTCACGTTCAATTTGACGAAAGGCTAGAGCTTCCCTGGGTGGAAACACCCCAACAGACAGAAAGTCAATCGAAGCGAGAAGCCTTTAGACGAAGTGCCGTGGGCTATCAACATGCCTTCCAAACAGGAATGCCTGCTTTATCTCGAGGATCTTCTTCGTTCCCTTATACCCATGTCGTTCCTGAAGGAAAAGAAGAAAGTGGCGAGCTAGGAGTTGGAATGGGATCTATTGGTCCTCTTGCTCCTGCGCTAGAACAGACTTTAGAGCACCCTCAAACCGACCTCTTTATTCTTGATGCAGGCTCTGCAACACGTGCCTCCATCTTAAAATATGGAGAACGCTCAGGAACTAAAGGAAGTGTGGAAGTCGGAGGACGTCCCCTCTACCAACATACCGCCCAAAACCTTCAAGAGTTTGCGCGCACGCGCCTTCCAGAAGGATATGTGATCCTTGCTTCAGGAGATGATTTTCTTGAAATTAGCCCCGAACAAGGGGAACGGATGCAACGTTACTTAGAATCTGGAGTCGGCGCTTACTGGTGTGACCTCCCAGACGGCGGAAAAACAGTGATTCCTCTTACAAGAGGTTTAACGGTTGATTTCTTCCGTAGACATGCCTCTCTTCCAGAGCTTTCTCATAACTTCTTGAGAAGTGTGCCGGTCACCAAAGGATTTGTAGACCATATGGGAACACAGACCCTTTTTGAAGGGATCGCCCAAGCCATTCCTGAAAGCGAAGCAGCCTCTTCAAGTCAGGGAGGCGGCACTACAAGTGGAACTCTTCCTGGGGTGTCTGTTTTGACAGATACCTATGCGCAATTCCTGCAGTTCAACGCCGCTCAAAAGCTGGGAGGAATGAAAACCCCCTTCCTTATGATTTTAAAGAAAGAGTTCGTCGAAGACTTTATGCGAGAGATCGTTCCCCTTCTCCCCAATTATACCTGGAACGATATCACTTGGGAAAACATCTTAGTCCGCGCCATGAAAGCAGACAAAGAAATGTGGATGATGAGTGGAAAACCTCCCCTTTTAGACAAAGCCACTTGGGGAGAAATCTATGATCGCATCCAAGGCCTCAAGCAAAAGCATGGGATCGACACATACAGTCCTGAGCAAAACGAAGCGCGCGTCTTCCGAGGCAATTGGCAAAACTTTGATGATCCTTACGCCCTCTTCCGCTTTGCCGCCGCATCTTTCTCTCCTGGAGAAACCTTCCATAGCGACACCCCCCAAGAGCCTCCCCACATCGAAAGCCCCATCCCAACTCATATGGCAGCAATCAAGTCTGAGCTCGAAGGAACGATTCAAGTGATTCCTCCCGATGGAATCCTCCGCGGTGTGGTTTCTGAAAACCTCTTCTATAACGTCCAGATTCCTCGCGGCCAAACCCTTCACGTTCATGCAGGCCACCTCGTGGTACAAATCGATGGAGAACTCTACTCGATTGCCATGGGGCCAATGACTAAAGATGACCTGAAAAAATCCATGGTCTATAAATATGAGGGAGGGCATCCAAAACCTCATATGACTTATAGTCAATTTGCCGCCACACGCCGTTGAAATAATGGTTAACATTTGCTATTGCGTAAGGAATGAGGAATGTACCGTATTCTGACCTGAAAAAGGGAACTTTTTTGATCGCAAGCCCCGATATTGAAGGGGGGATCTTCTACCGCAGCGTCGTCCTTCTCTGCGACCATAGTCCCATGGGCTCTTTTGGACTCATTGTGAATAAACCTCTTGAGATCGAAGTCGAGGAAGACTTCCTAGGGTTTGGAGAGGAACCGGTGGAGATGCGTGCTGGAGGCCCCAATCAACCCAACCAGATCATGCTCCTTCAGAATCAAGGATACGACGACGAGACCAGCCTAGAAATCTGTCCCGGGATCTACCTCAATGGGGACGTCGCCATGCTTCACGAAAAAGAAGAGGTTTCCTCTCCTCAGACCCTCGTCTGCTTCGGCTATGGAGGTTGGGCCTCTGGAGTTCTTGAGCGGGAATTCTTGAATGGCGCCTGGTTCCTCTGCCCTGCCCAAAGTGCCCACGTCTTTGAAACACCTCCCGAGCGTCTTTGGCAAACCCTTCTCCGGGAAATGGGAGGAAAGTATAAAACCCTTTCTTTAATGCCAGAAGATCTCGATTTAAATTAATCTGTGCTATTTATTGCTATTAATAACAATGATATAATGCTGATAATTAATATTTTATTTAGGAAATCAGCATGGCAGCCTCTTCAATTGCTCCCTCCAACTCCTTTAATTCTGATGCTGTTCTTGCATTTATGCAAAAACCACATCTAAACTTCCCTTTCAAAAGGTCTGATAAAGGGGGAACAGGCTTAACTTACCTTCCTTTGCATCCCCTTTTTAAATGGGTGATCAAATGGCAAAATCAATTAGGAGGAGAATGCGAATACATTTCAACCCTCTTTTACAAAAGGGTCTTTGAGCACTACTCTGTTCCCGAATCAGCCTATATCACCGATCAAAAGATTCGAGATACCCTTGCAACGGTTTTTATCAAAAATAACGGAAACGTCGCATCGGTTCACTATCCCCTATTTCTCGAGTATCTCAAAGGAAACAACCTATCTGCATTTTGCGCCAATGGAAATCTCTTTAAGCTAAATGTTGAAGATCTTTTTAAACTCTTTACCGCCTTTGGAGAAGTCGCAGGATATGATCTAGCAATTGGAAATAGCGATCGTTTTTTTCCCATGAATTTCCAAGGCGTTATCCACTCTGACTTCAAAATGAATAGTGGCAATATCATGATAGAAATCGATGAGTCTGGCAAACTTGTCAATGTACATCTTATCGACAACGCTCCCCATTTCCTCCATTTCTTTGGGTATGAAGAACGCAATCCCCCCAAAAGTGAGGACGAAGAGGATCACCTTGATGGAGGGTTTTTATGGGATAATGACTCGAGCGCTAGTGAAACCGCAGAAGGTCCTTCTCAACCCCCTAAGGAGAGTTCTTCTTCTCCCCTGCCCTCTGGAGCAGAAAAACGAGAAGAACGCACAAGAGATTTTCACTACTTTGCCCAAAGTGGAGAAGCTAATCTCGCTTTGATGGCAGAACAAATTCTCATCGGAATCCAGAATGCCTTAACCAGCGATTGCGAAGCTCAAAAAGCTCCTCTCACCGTCTTTTTTGAAGAACACCGAAGTCATCTCCTTCAAGGGCTTATAAGCGGACTACAAAGATCCCAAATTTCTATGTGCTCTCCAGAAAAAGAGGCGATTGTAGATGAACTAATCGCGTTGCCTCCAGCAGAAGAGACAACTCTAGCTCTCTTAATATTCATCAAAGAAAATTTAAAGTTTGTACAAAAACTAAATTTAGTTGCATTATAGGAGTAATTATAAATGAGTTCAAAAATCGATGACCTACTACGAGCCCTGCATCAAGTTCAGTACCGGGAGGATGTAACTGTGGAAAGAACCCCTCCCTCTCCAGTCTCATACGACAATCCTTACCGTCCTTATCTCGACGCTATTCGTGATTGCCTGATCCATTATAGTCCAGACAATAAAGTACGCGCAACTTTCACAATTGAGGCCCTTAAAGCCGAGCAAGTCATCTCTCCAGAGCTGGATGCCGTCTTAGACCGCGTCATAGTGGTTCTAAATGAGTATAACAAGAGTGGAAAAGTGCTTTGTTCTCCCGAGAAGAAAGGGTCTCCAGCCAGCCGAGTATCTTCTGCTCCTCATGGTGAATCCTCGCCCCGTTGTGCAAGAAAGCTCTTTGCCGACCTTCAAAAATTTTCAGAGCCAAACGAATAACTGAAGTGTCTAATCGATGCGATTGAGAAGTTTTTGGAATAGCTTCGCATCGTAAAGGGGCTGAAGCGCTTTAAGAATTTTATCGTGACCTTTTGTGAGGGCCTCTGTAAGGATACTCAGGCTACTAGCCATCCGGCTGAAGCGTTGGTAGTCAACAAGACGTTCTCGAACGGTTAAGGCCGGACCACACAGGATCCAATAGAGATGGTCTTGCTCTTCTACAGACCATTTATCTTCTTTCCCAAGCAGTTTAATCAGGGTAAAAAAGGCAGCGCTTGTCGTTGCCCCAACATCCACTCCATCTTTACAGGAAAAGGTAAAGGTATCAGGTTTGACAGTCTCTAGAATTTTAAGGGCAAAAAAGAGATAGAAAATCTCAATGAAATCAAGGCGCTCTTTCCGATCAAGCTTAGCTTTCTTTTTAAAGAAGTGGGTATGGATCAACGGAAGGATCTTTTCCACAAATTCATGAAGCGTTTTCTGCGGCAAGTTTTTGGAGAAAAAGAAGCCACACTCTTCACCACTTTTGACTTGCTCTTCTAAAAGTTTGAGAAAGTCTTTGGCAGCATTGACGTTCAAATAATCCTCTGCTTGGAAATAAAAATCACTTTTTTTAGGAAATGTCACGAGGACAAATTGTTTGGAAAACTCCGCTTGGTTTTGCACTTTTTCAAGGGCTTGGCACCGCGCATGTTCTTCCCATGATGTCCGGTCTTGCAGGTTAAAGTGAAGGTGGGTATTGAGCTCTTTTCTTGTTTCAAAGTGGCGCAAAAACCCTTTAAATTCCTCGATCACCCGGGCTTTATTGATGTGCGCATGGAGCGTTGGGCAAGGAATTTTTAAACATTTGGCATCAAAGGCATTGCTCGAAAAGGTATAGAGATAATAGGGAGGGTTTCCTTGTCCAATGGGATCAAACCCTTCTTTTTCGTTCCGTTCTTGGAAGATATCAAGGGTTTTAAAAAGAGGCCCACTGGGATACTTTTTCAGCATCGTAGTGATACTATCGTGGAGATCAAAAATTTCACTCATAAACACGTGGGTGTCGACCTTCTCTCTGCGCGCCGGAAGCTCCCCGTCATTGGCCCGCTTGAGTAGGTCATAGAGATAGTCCAACATCTCCTGCTTCTTCCCACTGTGGCAAAAATAGGCAAACGAAAAGGCATGGACAAGGTTCACCAGGGCGCGGGAGAGCTGATCGGTTTCCTCAATCGAATGGCTAATCAGCCGAAGGTAGTCGGGAGAGACAAGAATCTCTCGTAAAAAATAATGGAAGTCCTTTAGGTAGCGGGTACAG
>JAGROF010000056.1 GCA_020440405.1 Chlamydiia bacterium | reverse complement strand
TAAGGAAATGGAAAAGAAGTATCGGGGATTTTTGCAAAGGTATTTCCGTTTTGAGCGAGAGTGGAGAGTCCTTATTGCAGGATACCGAGCCAAAAAATTAGGAGTTGATGCGGCAGTAGAGCTCCAACATGAAGATTTTCATGACCCCCTGGTTGCCGAAGTATTGGCGCAAAAAGATACCCCCTTTTTTGAGTTTCCGTTCGAATATCAGGAGCTCGGAGAAAAGCTGAAAGAGGTTCAGGGCAATCCAAAGGGGCAGTACGAGGTGATGGCAAACTTTCGATTTAACCGCATTGAAGAAGAGGTGCAGGATCACCCTTTTTCTCTCGATTACTTATTGGGATATTTGGTGCAGTTAATGATTGTTGAAGACGCCTATATTTTAGATGAAAAGCAAGGAAATCAAAAGTTAAGCGAAATTGTGAAAGGATCGATATGAGTCATGCAACTGGAAAAGTCGTCAAAGCCTTTGGAAACCTCCTTCATGTGAGGTTTGAAGGGAATGTACGACAAGGAGAGATCGCAATGATTGAGATTGGCGATGTCTCTGTTAAAGGGGAAGTTATTGAAATTGCGCTCGACATTGCCAAGATCCAAGTGTTTGAAGACATTGTGGGGACAGAGCTTGAAACACCTGTGACCTTTACCGGACACCTTCTTGAAGCAGAGCTGGGTCCTGGACTCATTAGCGCAATCTTTGATGGTCTCCAAAACCCTCTGGAAAAAGTGGCAGATGCATCGGGTCTTTTTCTGCAGCGCGGGGTTTATATCCCTTCTCTTGACCGTCAAAAGCATTGGAACTATCAGCCTATTGCCAAAGAGGGGGCTGTTTTAGAACGAGGGGACACTTTGGGAACAACCATGGAAGGGCGGTTCCATCACCAGATCATGCTTCCTTTTGCTTTTCGTGGGAAATATACTGTCACATGGGTCATTTCTCCCGGCTCTTATACGATTGATGAAGTCATTGCAAAAGTGAAGGATGAAAAAGGGGAAGAACACGCGCTCACAATGACACAAAAGTGGCCTGTAAAGGTGCCTTTGATTCAGGGAAAAAAGATCAAAGCCTCTAAGATGATGGATACGGGAGAGCGAGTGATTGACACTCAATTTCCGATTCTTAAGGGAGGGACTTTTTGTACACCAGGACCGTTTGGAGCAGGAAAAACAGTTTTGCAGCACCACCTCTCTAAGTATTCGTCTGTCGACATCGTGATCATTACAGCGTGTGGAGAGCGCGCTGGAGAAGTTGTGGAAGTCTTAAAAACCTTTCCGCACTTGACCGATCCTCATACGAATGAATCACTGATGAGTCGAACAGTCATTATTTGTAACACCTCTTCGATGCCTGTTGCAGCGCGGGAAGCGTCCGTTTATATGGGGGCGACTCTTGCTGAATACTATCGGCAGATGGGGCTCGATGTCTTGCTTTTGGCGGACTCCACTTCACGGTGGGCACAAGCGATGCGGGAGATGTCAGGCCGTTTGGAGGAAATTCCTGGAGAAGAAGCGTTTCCTGCCTATCTTTCCTCTCGGATTGCAGCTTTTTATGAGCGTTCGGGAGTCATTCAGTTGAAGAATGGAAAAAAAGGATCGCTCACCATTGCAGGAACGGTTTCTCCAGCGGGAGGAAACTTTGAAGAGCCGGTGACTCAGGCGACTCTTGCTGTTGTGGGAGCCTTTTTAGGGCTGTCACGGGCACGCTCAGATGCGCGTCGTTATCCGGCGATTGATCCCCTTATTTCTTGGTCGAAATATATCGAAGATGTCAGCAAGGACTTAGAGAAAAAAGTCGAAAACTGGGATCAAAAGAATCAAACAGCCTTTCGATTTATCAAGGAAGGAGATGAGATTGGGAAGAGGATGGAAGTTGTCGGAGAAGAAGGGATTACGATTGAGGATCTTGTGGTCTACCTCAAGGGAGAACTTTATGACTTTTCCTATCTGCAGCAAAATGCCTTTGATAAAGAAGATGCCTACTGCCCCTTGGATCGGCAGATTGTCCTTTTTGATCTGATTCAAAAGATCTTTCTCGCGGACTTTACCTTTAATGGGCACGATGAGGCGCGGAACTTCTTTTTGACGCTTCAAGGAGATATCAAGAACATGAACTTCATGCCTTTTAAATCCGATGGGTACCAGAAGGCTTATAAGTCGATTAGCCACCGCATTGAAACCGCTACAGGGAATAATGTATGAATAAGATTTACGATAGAATTATCGACATTCGTGGAAACCTCATTACCGTCATTGCTCGGGGAGTCAAAATGGGGGAATTGGGGAGAATTCACAAAAAGTCTGGTGACCTGATCCTTGCTTCCGTCTTAAGTATCGATGGGGAAAAGGTGACGCTCCAAGCGTTTGAAAACCCTCGCGGAGTTTCAACAGGGGATCGTGTGAGCTTTTTGGGGCATGCGATGCAGGCAACAGCAGGGGAAGCTCTCATGGGACGTCGTCTCAATGGGAGTGGATTGCCGATTGATGACGGGCCTGAAGTCATGGGACAAAAGATTGCGATCAATCAGCCCTCTTTCAATCCTGTGAAACGGATTGTCCCGCATCAGATAGTGAACACCAATATTCCGATGATTGATGTATTCAATTGCTTGGTCAAATCCCAAAAAATTCCGATCTTCTCGATTGCTGGGGAACCTTATAATCAACTCCTCATGCGGATTGCCAACCAGACCGATGCCGATATTGTTATTATTGGGGGAATGGGGCTTAGGTACGATGATTATCAGGCCTTTATTGACAACGCGGAGCGTTCAGGATCTATGGAAAAAACAGTGATGTTCATCCATCGGGCAACAGATCCTGCTGTCGAATGTTTGCTTGTTCCCGATATGGCCCTGGCTTGCGCAGAGCAGTTTGCGGTTAAGGATAAAGACGTTCTGGTCCTATTGACAGACATGACAGCCTTTGCAGATTCGATTAAAGAGATCATGATTACCATGGATCAGGTTCCTTCGAACCGTGGTTATCCTGGTTCTCTTTATTCTGATTTGGCGTCTCGTTATGAAAAGGCGGTCGATATCGATGGAAGTGGTTCGATTACTGTGATCTCGGTAACCACAATGCCTGGAGGAGATGTCACGCATCCGATTCCTGATAACACAGGATATATTACGGAGGGGCAGTTCTACCTTCATGGAGGACGGATTGATCCCTTTGGTTCTCTTTCTCGCTTGAAACAACAGGTGATTGGAAGTGTAACACGTGAGGATCATGGGGATATTGCCAATGCGCAGATTCGCCTTTATGCAGAGTCTAAAAAAGCGAGAGAGCGGCAGAGTATGGGATTCCGTCTATCCCGTTGGGACGAAAAGCTTCTTGAATACTCTTTTCTTTTTGAAGAGCGTATGATGAATCTCGAGGTGAATATTCCGCTTGAAGAAGCGCTGAATTTAGGGTGGAAAACGCTAGCCGAATGTTTTGATCCCCATGAAGTGGGAATGAAACAAGACCTCATCAATAAATACTGGCCTAAGTAGGAACCATGGCACAGATCAAATTGACCAAAATGGAGCTGAGAGATCAGCAGTATAAGTTGAAGCAGCTCCAAAAATATCTTCCCACGTTGCAGCTGAAAAAAGCGATG
Source organism: Chlamydiia bacterium (assembly GCA_020440405.1). GTDB lineage: Bacteria > Chlamydiota > Chlamydiia > Chlamydiales > Simkaniaceae > Neptunichlamydia. The sequence continues at coordinate 10,054 of JAGROF010000056.1, read as the reverse complement.
CTGCAAACTGAGGTCAATCAGGCGATCTATGAGATTGAAGGGCTCATGCAAGAGTTGATGCAGCAGCGCGCAACCTGTGAAGAATTTCAAGCGCTCTTAAGTGATCCAGAGGCTGAGGTGCTTTATGACGGAGCTCAAGTCAGTGAAGTGGAAAAGAAATATGAGAATATTGCTGGTGCGGAAATTCCATTCTTCGAACGGGTTGTTTTCAAGCCCCATGATTACTCACTTTTTGAATCTCCCTTGTGGGTCGATTCCGCTATGGATCAGGTGAAGCTCCTTGTTGAAGCCAAGGAGAAAATCGAAGTGGTAAAGGAAAAGAAGCGGATCCTGGAGAAAGAACTCCGAGAAGTATCGATTCGGGTGAATCTCTTTGAGAAAATTTTGATCCCCCGTACGCAAGCAAACATCAAAAAAATCAAGGTCTTTTTAGGCGATCAGGAGCTTGCTTCAGTGGCTCAAGCAAAGGTAGCAAAAGGAAAGATTGAAAAACGGAGACAGCAGGAGGCAGCGGGATGACCGTTATCAAAGTGAAGAAGTACCTCTTTGTTGGGGTAAAAGAAGATATCGATCTGTTTTTTAAGCGGGCTCAAGCGAAAGGGTTTGTTGAATTTCTGTCGAAGAAAGGGCGGCGCGCTCTTGATTACCCAGAAGATGTTCAAAAGCTCATCTCTGCCCTTGCGACTCTTCGGAAGCAGCCCCACCGCAAACCGGCAGAACTCACGAAAGATCTCGATGTCCAAAAGCTTGCCCATACCGTTGTAGAAAATGCCTTATGGATCGAGCGCCTCGAAGAAGAAAAACGCCTTTTGCGTGCTGAAATATCTCGGATTGAACCCCTGGGAGATTTTTCCCTTGAAGAGGTTCGAGAGATTGAAAAGGAAACAGGGCGTCATATCCAGTTTTTCTGCGTTAAACGTGCTAAACTAAGAAAGCTTGAGTTGGATGAAGCCTTGATTCCTGTAGCGTCGGAATATGACATGGAATATTTTATGACGATTAGTCATCAGGTCGAGTCCTTTCGGGGAATGATGGAGCTCCACTTTGAGAAATCCTTATCCCAGCTAGAGAATGAACTCGAAATTGCAGAACTCAAGATGGAGCAATGCATCGCAGAGTTGAAGGAAAATGCTGCTTACATTGACTTCTTGAAAGAGCACTTAACTCACGCTCTCAACCACTACCATCTCGTTTCAGCAAGCGATGAAGTATCCATGCATTTAAACGATGCCCTTTTTGCAGTTGAAGGATGGATCCCAGAAAATCGACTCCATGGACTCTTTCCCTTGCTTGAAGGGCTGGGGATTCATTCTGAGGAAGTTGCAATCGAAGAGGGGGAGCGGATTCCTACCTATATGGAGAATAAAAGCTTTGCAAAGGTGGGTGAGGATCTTGTCCATATCTATGACACTCCTGCGACCACGGATAAAGACCCTTCGGGTTGGGTCTTTTGGGCATTTGCTGTTTTCTTTGCGATGATCATTTCAGATGCAGGGTATGGGGTGATCTTCCTTGCTTTAGCCCTTTTTCTGCGGATAAAGTTTAAACATGCGAAACCTTCTGGAAAACGTTTCTTTCGTTTATTTACGGTCTTGTCGGTGTTTTGTATTGGATGGGGGATTTTATCTGGCTCGTACTTTGGATTGGAGCTTTCTCCCACAAACCCTCTCAACAAAGTCTCTGTTATCAACTATATGGCAGAGAAAAAGGCTGATTATCATATCGCACAAAAGGATGAAACGTGGGCGGAAGCTGTCAAAAAGTTCCCTGACTTGGAACATGTGTATGATGGAGTAAAGTTTTTAAGAGAAGCCAAAGTTCAAAAAGATGGGTTTACAAAGTACATCATTGCAGATGACTTCCGGGATTCCATTTTTATGGAAATTGCCCTCCTTGTTGGAGTGATTCATGTGAGTCTCTCCTTGCTCCGCCATTCTCGAAGACATTGGGCAGGGATTGGCTGGATTTTTGCGTCGATTGGAGGCTATCTCTTTTTTCCAAAAGTCTTAAGTGCAACGTCCATTGTCCACTTTATGCATGTGATTCCCAAGGTAGAAGGGTATGAAGTGGGGCAGCAGCTCTTTTGGGGAGGAATTGCCCTATCCCTCATTTTAGCCTTGCTGCAAAACAGATGGGCCGGTTTTATCGAACTCACGAAACCCATTGAATTATTTGCAGATATTTTATCTTATCTCCGCCTCTATGCGCTGGGACTTGCTGCAATGATTCTTGCAGGAACCTTCAATGATATGGGGATGCGCCTGGGCTTTGCTGCGGGCTTCTTTATCATCTTAGCGGGGCATCTCATTAACATTGCTGTAGGGATCATGGGAGGAACAATTCATGGTCTCCGTCTCAATTTTATCGAATGGTACCACCACTCTTTTGAGGGAGGCGGAAAACTTTTTAACCCCTTAAAGTTAATTAAATCTAGAGGAGAATAATAATGAACATTGGAATGATAGGCCCTGCAATGGTCTTGGCCTTAGCCTGTTTAGGAAGCGCAATTGGATGTGGGATTGCTGGAATGGCATCTCACGGAGTGATGGCTCGCGTCGATGAAAATCACGGGAAATTCATTGGAATGTCGGCCCTTCCTTCATCACAAGCGATCTATGGATTTGTCCTCATGCTTTTGATGAAAAATGCCATTTTGGCAAATACACTCACCGCAATGAACGGAATTGGAATTGGACTGTCAATTGGACTTGCGATTATGTTTTCTGCAATCTACCAGGGGATGTGCGCAGCGACAGGGATTCAAGCCTCAGCAAAACAACCGGCTGTTTACGGGAAATGCTTGGCAGCACTTGGGATTGTCGAATCTTTCTCCCTTTTCGCGTTCGTATTTGCCTTATTATTGATCTAGTCTTAACCCCGGAGTGCCACTAATTTTTCTCTTTAGCGCTGCATAAATAGGCGAGATTTTTTGGAGTAACACGAAGGGCAGCTCTATGGAGCTGTCCGAGTTTTAATCCATAAAAGATTGCCTATTTATGTAGATGACAAAGAGAACGTTGCTTTGAATATTTTCTTTTAAACCCTAAAAAATATGGAAGAAAAAGTAATTTTCATTAAGATGGGTTCTAAAAGAGGCAGTTAGCGCCGCATAGCCTTCTAGAATTAACGCACCTATAACGCTAAGCGCCTTCGCCAAGGTGAAACAGCCTTGGCTTGGCTACTTAGCTTTGCATCTACGTCAATTCTATTTGTTTATGCACCGAAATTAGTAGCACTCCGGGGTATAAGGGAGGTATGAGAAAGGAAACGGATTCGCTCGGAACTGTTGAAGTTCCTGAAGACAAGTACTGGGGGGCTCAAACAGAACGCTCCCGTCAAAACTTCCCTGTAGGGGGGGAAAAGATCCCGATCGAGGTGGTTCATGCGCAGGCGATTGTTAAAAAAGCCTCTGCAATTGTGAACCATGAGATGGGACTTCTCCCCACTGACAAGTGTGAAATGATCAAAGATGCTGCCGATGCGATCCTGAGTGGAGAGTTGGATGATCATTTCCCCCTAGTCGTTTGGCAAACCGGTTCCGGAACCCAAACAAACATGAATGTCAATGAGGTGGTGAGTAATTATGCCATCAAAAAGGCAGGGGGAGTGATGGGGTCTAAGGAGCCAGTTCATCCTAATGATGACGTCAATAAATCCCAATCCTCGAACGATACCTTCCCCACGGCAGCGCACATCGCCGCCGTGCTCAAAGTGAAGAATCACCTCCTTCCCAACATTGAGATTTTCTTAAAAGGGCTCCATGATAAGGCCGAAGCATTTAAGGAGATCGTAAAAATCGGGCGGACCCACCTCATGGATGCGGTTCCTCTAACCCTGGGACAGGAATTTTCTGGCTACGCCTCCATGATTGAGTATAGCCGTCGTGCGATTGAAAATGCTTTGCCGCACCTCTCCGAAATTGCCCTTGGAGGAACGGCCGTTGGAACGGGACTCAATACGCCAAAAGGGTTCCCCGAGCGCGTGGCAACCGTCATCTCAGAACTAACCGGAATTTCCTTTACCTCTGCACCCAATAAGTTTGAAGCGATTGCTGCCGATGATGGAATGGTGGAGATGAGTGGGGCGCTCCGGATGCTTGCAGGGTCCCTTCTCAAGATTACGAATGATATCCGTTGGATGGCCTCAGGTCCCCGCTCAGGAATTGGGGAAATCATCATCCCTAGCAATGAGCCAGGCTCTTCGATCATGCCAGGGAAGGTCAACCCCACGCAGTGTGAATCCCTTTCACAGATCTGTATCCAAGTCATGGGAAATGATATAGCAATCGGAACAGCAGGCTCCCAAGGGAATTTTGAGCTCAATGTCTACCGCCCCGTCATGATTTACAACCTTCTGCAATCGATGCAGCTTCTAGGGGATAGCACGAAAAACTTCTATGAGCGCTGCTTAAAGGGAATCGAAGCTAACCATAGTCAAATTGAAAGTTTGGTCAGCCGTTCATTGATGCTCGTCACAGCGCTCAATCCAGTGATCGGTTATGATAAAGCCGCAGAGATTGCGAAAAAAGCGCATGCAGAGGACAAGACCTTGAAAGAGGTGGCTTTGGAGTTAGGGTATCTGACAGCGGAAAAATTTGATGAAGTGGTGGATCCCAAAAAGATGACGCACCCTTTTAGCTAAAAGGATGCGCCTCTATAGATGTTATTTTTTGAGAATGTCAAAAGCTAGTCTAAGAAGATCTGCTAGATCAACTTTGACGTAGAAGCGTCCGTCTCTAAATGCTTGAACTGTTGCAACTCCTGTTCCTACAAGAGCAGCGATTCCGAGCAAATAAAGAGGAGCATCTCGCTCTGTTACAGCAGAGACGACAAGAGCACTACCGGCTCCTGCAACAATTCCAGCTGTTAGGTTATCCATTTCAAAAAATTTCTTTCCAATCCCGGCAGTTACAATGCCTGCAGCACCAATGACAAGCAAAAAAGCTTTAATGTTGTCATCTTGAAGATTTGCGTTTACGTTTACCACGCGATTCGTAAATACTGCATCAATGAGGGCCATTTTTTGTCTCCTTTCTCAAGTATGAGCGTTAATTTTCAGGGAGTATAGGAGATACAGAGATTTTTTGTCTCGATTTAAAAAAAAATTTTAGGGGCCCTAGTCGTTAATATGGAGTCCTAGGCGGGCAAGGAGGAAGCGGATGACAAGGATCGGGTGCAGAAAGAAGTGTTTAAGGAGGTTAAGGTAGGTGACACTGTGAATCTTTTTTTGAAGGGTTGCGGGACTATTTATGCAGGCATCGGCAATCCAATCGGGATAGGGGGGAGGCAGAGGAGGCAGAGCTTTTAGAGGGAAGAAAGCGACCCCTTGTGTTTCATCTGTAAGGATGGGAGAACCGGAGGTGATTTGACATTCGTAGAAGTGGGTGAAGCGAGCCAAGCGATTGAGAGGGGTATATTCCGCTATTTTTCGAGTGAGTGTGACAGCATACCCTGTTTCTTCTTCGACTTCTCTTAAGACAGCTTGGTCTGGTGTTTCCCCGTTTTCAATCCCCCCTCCTGGGAGGACCCAGACGGGCACATCGCGTCGTTTGGTGAGGAGGACTTCTTCTCGATTCTTAGAGAAGACAATTCCATTTACACTTTCTTCTTGATCGCTTACTGACATATGGGATAAATTCTACAAGTGTTATGCGTCTGAGTCAATGGTTGATTTTCCTTTTTCTTCTCTGCATGGGGTGTGAAAAGTATTACCTATCGGTTAAGCGAGAAACTGTCGATCGCAGCAAGCTTGCGAGTACTTTTGTGGGAAGTCCTGATCCGCGCCAGAAGAATCCTCCCAAAGGACAAGAACTGATTCTGGAATGGCGCCTTCCAGAAGCGTCTCTCGCAAAAGATCCTGTGCTTGTTCTTAGCGTCATCTATAAAAATCATACGGAAGAAAAAGTCTGTTACCCGATCACCCGCCGCCGAGGAGTTGTCACTTATTCCGTTCTCAATGAAGAGTACAAAAAAACCGAAGGATTCCTCACTTATAAAGCTGAGATTCTGGGAAAAGATCACACGGTTTTAAAAGAGTGGAAGCAGCAGCTCTGGACAGACCTAATCGTTATTGATTAGGGCGTGTAATTGATTATACTGCCCTAGTCGTCATAGGTTTGTCGTTGGTTGCAATAGGTTTCTTTCATGAAGAAAGAAAAGACAAGCGCAATGACAAGGTAGATAGGAAGACGAATCAGAGACATTTGAAACTGTTCTGTGGCTGCTGCTTGTGGATGGTGAAGGTTGAGCTCTAAAAGGGCAGAGATAAAGGTTTGGCTGATTGCTGCAAACAGTGCATAAAAGGTGTTGACGACAGCAATGGCAGTTGCCGTGACTTGAGGCACATTATGCTCATGAACGACGGTGTACCCAATATTGCTATTAGAAGCCGCAAATCCCAAGACGAAAAAGCAGATAGATGTGACTTGGATTCCCAAATAGGGAGGATAAAGAATAATCACAAGCATCATAAGAGCGACAGCAATTCCCCAGACGATAAAAATCTTGCGCTTCCGGATCGATGTGGAAACACGCCCAAAAAACACAGCGCCTACAGCATAGCCAAACATTAGGAGAAGGTTGTACATAATCGCAGTGGATAAAGGGGCTTTGTAGGCAGCTTGCACAAAAGGAATAGACCAGATGGCTTCAAAGGCAAAAAGAGGGCCGATCATCAACCCGACAGCCATGCCAGCGATCCATACATGAGAGGTATTGAAGACACTACGGATGTTTTCCCAAAACGCTTTTCGATCAGGAATTCGAGAGGATCCTGAAAGGGGAGAATCTTGCATGACAAAGAAGTAGATGCCGGCAAACACCAATCCTCCAATCCCGAAAGAAAGAGCAGCCCCACGCCAAGTCAGGATTTGATCGAGGTGGAGAAAAGCGGCTTTAAGGAGGACAACAACAAGAGATACCAAAGCAATAAAAAGGCCTAGAAGATAGGAAAAGCGCTTAGGTTGAAACCAATTGTTGATAATCTTAAGAGCATTTAAGAAAGAAAATGTTGCCCCAACTCCAATGATTCCTCGTGCCACGGCAATGTGCCAACTCATTTCTGCTTGGGACATGATGATTCCGCCTATGGCGCAAAGGAGGACTCCAATAGAGGGAAAAATGCGCGCTCCATACCGATCAATGAGGATGCCTGAAGGCACTTGAAAGAGAGCAAAGGTGTAATAAAATGCAATGAGTGCATAGACGATTTCCTTGGCGTTTCCCATGTCCTGAATCATGATGATTTCAGCAGAAGGGGAGAACTGGAGGGTGACTGTATAGGCGTTAAACAGAACGCTTAGGATAAAAACCACCCATGCATAAAAAGGACGGGGACGTTCAATTAGTTGGCTTTCTGCACTCATAGTTCTTCTTTTATCGGAAGAGAGATTTTTTGTCAGGGAATCGCGTGGATTTGGTGAGTGGGAAGAGACTGATAGGCCCAGAGGATGAGTTCTTCGGTTGTCTTCCAGTCGAGGCAGGGATCGGTGATTGAGAGGGCATTCCCTCCTTGAAGATGGCTTTCAAGCATCATTCCCATAATGAGGTGATTGCCTTCTCCGACTTGTTCTAATGTGGAACAAAAAGCGAGCTGCTGTTTTTTAGGGTCTTTTTGGGAGTTGCCATGGGCGCAGTCAACAAGGAGACGGGAGTTTAGACCATACAGGCGCTGCTTGTGGATTGCTTCTGAGACAGCAATATGGTCATAGTTAGGGGTCTCATGGGATCCGCGAAGAATCAGGTGGGTATAAGGATTCCCAGCCGTTTTAAGAGAGCAGGTTTGCCCTTCAGGATTGGTTCCAATTGTAGCTTGAGGATGGCGGGCTGCTAGGGCTCCACAAATTGCGTTGTCCAGCGTTCCATCGGTTTCATTTTTAAATCCCATTGGCATAGGAAGATGAGACGCCATTTGACGATGGATCTGAGATGTGGAAGTGCGTGCTCCAATGACCCCCCAAGTAATGAGGTCCTCGGTATAAGGAGTCAAGGTAGGATCGAGAAACTCCGTTGCTAGAGGAACTTCCATCTCGGTGAGCTTGAGAAGAAGCTCTCGCGAAGCAGACAGCCCCTTTTCAATCTCATAACTGCCATCTAAAAGGGGATCATAGAGAAATCCTTTCCATCCAAATTGGGTGCGGGGCTTTTCTAAAAAGGTACGCATAATCATGAAAATGCGTTCGTTGACTTTATTAGACAGGGCTTTGAAGCGGGTGGCGTATTCAATCGCGATGTCGACGTCGTGGATCGAACATGGTCCGGCAATGAGAATGAGCCGATCATCTTCTCCCCGCATAATATGTTCTGCCGTTAAGCGAAAGCGGGAGATGGTTTTCTTTCCTTCTAGATCTAAGGGGTAAGCGGCATGGACTTCTTGAGGAGTGGGAAGTGGGGTAAAAAATGACATTCTGCTTTCCTAATAAGGCTTTAAGGTAACATAATAGAAATATTATGGAAACAATTCGTCGCAAACTTTTTGCTCTTTTGGGAGGAATTCTTCTCATTGCACTTTTTTCAGGTGTTTCCCTTTTTCTGGGAAGAGAAAAGCGGGAGGGAATTGTCGTTTCTGGGAAAGATTGTGAGGGGGAGATCCTTGCAGAAATTTTGGCACAGTATATTGAGCAGAGGCTTGCGATTCCTGTGAAACGCAGTGCTCGAGTAGATGGGACATTTCTCACCTTTGAAGCGTTAAAGGGAAAAGAGATCGACCTTTATGTCGAATATACTGGAACTGCTCTCACAGCCATTTTAGGAGAAGAGGTTCAGGGAAGGTCTTGCATAGAGATTTATGAAGCGGTCAAAAAAGGGCTCTTAAAATGGGATATCCAGGTGCTGAGCCCCTTGGGATTTCAAAATCGGTATGCTCTGATAATGGATCCAGCTGTTGCAAAAGCACATGGCATAGAAACCCTTTCTGACTTAAGGTTAAAGGGAGGCAATCTTCGTGTGGGATTCGATCAAGAATTTTGTGGGAGAGAAGAGTTTGAGATTCTGAAACGAGACTATAACCTTTCGTTTCCCCGTCTGCAGATGATGGATCATGTGCTTCTTTACCTGGCACTGGAACGGAAAGGGTGTGATTTGATTAATGGGTATTCCACAGATGGGTTTTGCAGGAACCTTAAGCTCCTAGAAGATGATCAAGGGAAGCTCCCTTCCTATGAAGCTGTCCCAATTATTCGACGTGAAGTTTTGGAAAGATATGAGAATCTCGAGGAGGTGATCAATCAACTCGCAGGGACGATCTCCAGTGAAGCTATGCAGGAAATGAACTACCAGGTGGAAAAGAAAGGGGTGTCCATATATAATGCTGCGAAGACTTTTTTAGAAAATCACTTATGACTGAATTAGAGCACATCATTGACCGTCTCAATGATTGGATTTGGGGCCCCCCACTTCTGATCCTTCTTGTCTTAGTCGGCATTTATTTGACGATTCGGACGCGCGCGCTTCAATTCCGTTATCTGATTTATGCGCATAAGCTAGCGTTTAGTCGTCACGATGATGACGCTCAAGGAGACATTAGCCATTTCCAAGCCCTCATGACTGCATTGGCGGCAACGATTGGAATTGGGAGTATTACAGGAGTTGCCACAGCGATTGCTATTGGGGGAATGGGGTCCCTTTTTTGGATGTGGGGAGCCGCTCTTTTTGGGATGGCGACAAAGTATGGAGAGGCAATTCTAGCGATTAAATACCGTGTCACCGATGAGTTAGGGGAAATGTGCGGGGGCCCGATGTATTACATCCGGAAGGGAATGAATGTCAAATGGCTCGCTGCCCTTTTTGCCATTTTAGGCGCGATTACTGCCATTGGAACAGGAAACATGGTTCAGGCAAACTCTGTGGCGTTAGCTTTGCAAGATTTGCTGAATTTGAGTCCTATTTGGTCAGGCCTTGGACTCATGATTCTTGTCGGAGGTGCACTGATTGGCGGCATCAAAAGTATTGGAAAAGTGGCGGGGATCCTTGTTCCTGCAATGGCCGTCTTTTACATCTTGGGGGGGATTGCGATTATTATCATCAAAATTAAAGCGGTTCCTGCAGCGTTTGCCCTC
>JAGROF010000055.1 GCA_020440405.1 Chlamydiia bacterium | reverse complement strand
TAGCCTTTGATGAAAATCACACCTGTATTTTAGGGATCGATAATACCTTTTCGCTTCACCTGACCTATGAACCCAATTCTGATCGCCTATATCTCTATTCTCCGATTCTGGATGGCCTTCCTAAGGATGATGCCTCCAAATTAAAACTTTACGAAGCCCTTCTTGAAGGATCTATGCTTGGCGGCCAGATGGCTGGCGGTGGTGTAGGTGTTGCGGTGAAAGAAGAGCTCATTTTGATGCACTGTGTCCTGGAAATGGGATCGGGGGCGGATGCCTCTTCTCTCCGTCGTTTTGCTCCTCTTTTCGTTGAGTCTGTGGAAAAGTGGCGCGAAAGAGCTAAGAATATCATTGAAGGACGTGACCCTGGTGCAACAGGAATTCCTGGTGGTGGACCTATGGGTGGTGGTGGCCAACAACAGCACAAGCAGGGTGGCGGAAAAGATGATGACGAGCCTAAGCCAGGCGATCGTTTCATCAAGATCTAATGCTACTGCAATAAACGGTCAATATCTGAAAGAGGAAGAAGAAAATCTTCCTCTTTTTTTTCGAGCCCTTTTTTCACCCGCTTCACACTCGTCATCACGGTAGAGTGATCTCTTCCAAAAAGGCGTCCAATCTTTAGAAATGGCATCCGAAGCCGCTCGCGGCAGAGATACATTCCAATTTGCCGTGGGAGGGCCTGCTCTTTTGCTTGTCCTTTTCCTAAGATGTCTTCGGTTTTAATCCCGAAGGTATTGGCGACAAATTTTAAGATTTTTTCGGGGGTAAGAAGGGTTTCACTTTCCTTTTCGGCGAGATCTTTGAGATAATGCCTAGCAATTTCTAGGTCTGGAGGGGTATTAGCATGGGGAAGGCGAAGCGTGAGTGCTTCGAGCGCTTGGACCAGAGAGTGAAGGTTTTTAAAGGTCTGAAGGAAGTAATCAAGTAACGTTTTGCTAAGAGGAAGAGAAAGCCCTTCTGCGCGTCTGGTAAGGATCTTCCGTTTATCGTCCTCACTGGGGAGGGAAAGGGAAAGGCACAAACCCCATTCAAAGCGGCTGATGAGGCGCTCTTCGATCTCCTCGAGAAGCTTGGGAGAAACGTTTGAGCTGAGGATGATTTGAAGCCCTGCAGTATGGAGACGGTTAAAAGTATGAAAAAGCTCTTCTTGGGTGGCACCTTTTCGAGAAAATAGATGGACATCGTCAATTAGAAGCACTTCAATGTCGCGGTAGGCCCGGCGAAACTCTTGAAGGGACGCTGAGCGGAACGCACGAATCACATGCTCTGTAAAGGTACTAGCACGGACATAAAAGCATTGTTTCCCTATAGCCTGAAGGGCATGCGCAGTCGCCATAAGTAGGTGGGATTTTCCTGACCCCTTTGGTCCATAGATGTAAATAGGATTGTAATTGCCCAAGGGGAGGGTCCCTTCCACCAGCTCTGTCAGAATGTTAAAAGGGAGGTTTTCAGAAGAGGAGGTGAATGCTTCAAATGTGGCGTGGGGTTCGATTAAGTTAGGAGCAAAAGGATTTTCTTCTTCCTCTATCACCTTTGTTTTCTTACCATCGCAGGGGACGCCTTGAATGGAGAAATGCACTTTAATGGGTTTCCCATTTGCCATGAGGAGCTTTTGAGGGAGGAGAGGAGAAACATACTCTTTAAACCAGTTGACCTGGAAGGAATCTGCCGCATCAAGAAAGAGATTTCCTGCGTCAAACTTGACAACTTTTAGCGTGCGGAGCCAATTCTTGACTGTTTCAGCTCCGAGCTCTTTCTCAAGGTCTTGTAGGAGGCTGCTCCATTGTTTCATCTGCTAAAGCGCGTCATTTTTTTTTTGGCTTCACAAGGATTTCTTTTGAGAACTTGCTAGGTTTTTGTTGCCGTTTCGACATGTACCACTGCTGAAGGATTTGCAAGACCATTGAAGAAAGCCAGTAAAGGTTTAACCCAGAAGGAAATTTATAGAACAGGAGAGGGAAAATTAAGGTCATCATCATCCCCATTTTTTGCTGTTGCTTCTGCTGCTCAGAGAGGGGACCTTTTTTCTTATTCTGTGCTTGCCCCAGCTTTTGCTGGAAGTACATCACCACTCCAAGCAAGATCGGAAGCGCATGGAAAGAGGTTCCAATAAAGGGAATCGGATAGCCCCAAGAAAACACCACATCAGGAGCCGTTAAGTTGTCGATCCATCCAGGGATAAAGCTGGCCCCTCTTAAGGGGAACACAGACTTTAATAAATCGAACATCCCAAAGAGGAAAGGCATTTGGATGATAAG
>JAGROF010000054.1 GCA_020440405.1 Chlamydiia bacterium | reverse complement strand
AGGTGTGATTTTCATCAAAGGCTAACCCCTCTAGGTTGAGTTCTTTCCCGAACTCCTTGAGATTCGCCTCAGCATTTTGCAGTGACATTGATGTCTCCTCCTTAATAAATTCTTATATCGTTCTTTGAAAAGAGTTTTTCAGGCTTTGACAAAAAGTGCAACAAAAAATTCACACAAAGAACAGCTTTATGCCTTTTATGGTACTCCAAAATCTCCTCAAAAGCAACTTTTTTCTATATCTCTAGAGATTCCTCTGCTCAAAAAACCATCGAAATTATAAAAACTATTAACAAAAACATTTCATCGAGTTACCATAGCTCAACTTTTTTGAGCCTCAAAGAATTCTGACGTATGAGTATTAAAACAATCCAGCCGACTTTTTCAAACCCTTCATGTTCATTGCTCCTTTGTCCCGTCCAATGGCGCGTCAATGGGAGCTTTTTGGAAATCTTCTACTCAAACAGAGGAAGAAGACGAAAAACAACAAGAGAAAGCTGGAAAAAAGTGTTCGAGCTAGAAGAACATACATTCATAGATATTGAAGATCGATAAAAGAATTAGGAGTAAAAATGGATATTGCCCCTTTACAACAAACACAACAAGCTAATCCTTTTAGTGAGTTTCCTCCTCAATATAGATTTAGAACCTCTCAAAACTCACAAACCTTTGCGGAGATCGGAAAGAACCTGCTAGAGCTGTATTTAAAAAGCAGAAACAAAGAACTTCTCCCTCAAATCCAATGCCATTTAGAACAGGCCTTAACCCAAAACCCCTATAATCTTGTCGTTACAGAGCAATTAGGAGTTGTTTATCTGATCCAAGCTCAATTCTTAAAAGGGCTTCTAAAAATGTATAAACTTAATACAGCTAAAGACCTCTTTTGTAGAGTCTTAGAAGAGGAACATACAAATATTAGGGTCTGGGAATATCTGGGAAAGGCTCTTTTGGAAAGCGGATTTTTAAAGGGAAGTTTAGCTCTTAGAAATTTAGATGCAGCTGAAAAGTGTTTTAAATGGATTATCACGTTAGACCCCCGAAATACCTATGCAACGAGAAACTTATGGCGTGTGTATTTTGCTCAAGCATCCCATTCAAAAGCGATAAAGTAGAAGGAAAGGCTTATGATGGCCAAATAGACTCTTTAATCTCCTCTGAAAATTTCTATTGCTGATGAGAGTCAAACACTTTATATAACAAAGTATGTTGGGTGTAACACAGTCAAGCTCTAAGACCCATTTTGCTCTGTTTTCAAAGCATGCAACAGGAGTGCTCCTGCGCCTCTTTGAGGTGGAAGGAGCGGATCCTTTTCATGAGGTAGAGCTAAAACGTGAAGGGGACATTTGGGAAATAACGCTTGAAAATCTTCCGCAAACGTTTGAGTATACCTATCGCTGCGACGGTCCTTATGAGCCGCAGCAGGGGCATTTGTTTAATCGTGAAATGGACCTTATCGACCCTTATGCCACGCTCTTAAACCGGTCTCCGGTTTGGAATGCGCCTCAAAGGCCCACTCGAGGAGTAGTCACTCCTCCCGAACCTTTCGACTGGGAGGGAGACTCCCGCCCTTTTATTCCTCCTGAAAACATGATCCTCTATGAGCTCCATGTACGGGGCTTTACACAGGATCCTTCAAGTGGAGTGAAGCACCCTGGAACGTTCCTAGGGATGATCGAAAAGATTCCCTATTTAAAGGATTTGGGGGTCAATGCGATTGAGCTCCTTCCGATTCACACATTTAATGAACGAGAGCACCCACAACGTCTAAATTTCTGGGGTTATTCAACAGCAAACTTTTTTTGTCCGATGCGCCCTTATGGTTCTGCACAGGAGCTCAAAGCACTGGTCAAAGCCTGTCATCAGGCGGGGATTGAGGTGATTTTGGATGTGGTCTATAACCATACAAACGAGGGCTCGTTTCCTGAGTATTACTATTCGCTGCGCGGGATTGATAATGCGTCGTACTACATTGTCGATGCAAATGGATATCATAATTATTCGGGGTGCGGAAATACACTCAACTGTAACCACCCTGCTGTAGCACATTTAATTGTGGACTCTTTGCGACACTTTGTGGAGGAGTATCATATCGATGGGTTTCGTTTTGACTTGGCCCCCATTCTTACACGAGGACAAGATGGATCCCCTTTGGAAAATCCCCCAGTTCTTCAAATGATCGAGCGTGATCCAATTCTAGGACCCACAAAGTTGATTGCTGAGGCATGGGACGCCGCGGGTCTTTATCAATTGGGAAAATTTCCCTCTTACCGCTTTGGAGAGTGGAATGGAAAGTTTCGAGATGATGTCCGCCATTTCATCCGAGGAGATGGCAACAAAGAGGTCATGAAAACCCGCTTGCTTGGCTCTCCTGATCTTTATGAAACCCCTTCAAAAAGTTACAATTTTATCACGATTCATGATGGATTCACTCTGCGAGACCTTGTTTCCTATAACGAGAAGCATAATGAGGCAAACGGTGAGGGAAATCAAGATGGATCCAATGATAACCTCTCATGGAATTGCGGCGTGGAAGGCCCCACAGATACAGTCGAAATCAATCGTCTCCGCACCAGGCAAATGAAGAATTTTTTCCTGGCGCTATTGGTGGCACAAGGGATCCCGATGCTCCTTGTGGGGGATGAGTATGGCCACACCAAAAAGGGAAATAACAATACGTGGTGTCAAGACAATAGCCTCAATTACTTTCAGTGGAATCAAGAGGGGCTGCAAGACTATTTAAGAGAACTGATTACCTTTCGGAAAACCCATCTGACACCGATTAAAACTGTTGAATGGATCGACCTCCCTTTTCTAGCATGTATTATCAACGAAAAGATCCTTGTTGCATTTAACCCTTCAGATACATCTTTGACATGGACACTTCCTGAAAGGGATTGGAAACGGGTCATCGATACCTATGAAGAAGGGGAAAGTTTTACGTCAGAATACTGCTTACACCCCTTTAGTAGCATTCTCCTCATTGCTACTTAAAGGCGTATCGGTTATTCTTACAATTTTAACGCGATGGAGTCAGTCATGTTGAAGCGATTGGGTTTAGTTTTTACCTTATGTTTTGCCCTCTTTGGGTGTTCTACATATACTAGTTATGATCAAGCAACGCGTTTTCATGATGATGGGAGAGCTAAGCCAACGGTGGCTTTTATTCCTGTCTTTGACCGCTCCTCTGCAGAAATTGGTTGGAGCCTTTCAGAGGAATTTACCAGTCAACTCCGTACACGTCTTCAGAAACGAAGCAACTTTTACTTAAGTTCTCCTGATATCGTGAATCAAGTGATTGCTGATTTAAGTGAAGAGGACAACCCTTTTAGTACACAAACCGATTGGATTAAAGAGGCATTTCAAAACCAAGAATTTGTGGTTTTTGCGGAACTTGTAGAGCATGACATCCATACTAAACCTCTTAAGGGAAGCTTTATTGATAAACTCACCCCTTCTACTGAGCTCTCTCTAACGATGCGGATCCGTGTCTTTGATCTCCGAGGAGATCAACCAGAAGTCATTTTGCAGGAATTTGTCCATCAAGATCATTTGATCCCTAAACCCTCAAATCTCCAAGAATCTAATCCCGAAAGATGGAAGAAAATGACCTTTATGGTCTCTCCAATGGGCCTTGCCCATGCACAGTTTTCTAAAGAAGTTGTGAAACGGATTGAGGACTACATCCTCCTTTCTAAGAGTCATTGAACTTATCTACAACTGGGTAGGTTCATGGGTCACCTCACGCTTGGATTGTTTCTTGCCATTGTAGCAGCGGGCTTTCTATGGGTTGCTCTTAGCTTCCACTTTTTTCGTTTAAAATCTCTCCCCCCTTTAAAGATGTCTCTGCGCTATCCCCTTGTGGGAGTCGTGGGATATCTCTTGCTGTTTTTTATCATTGCTCCGATTAGTGTACGCTTG
Organism: Chlamydiia bacterium; assembly: GCA_020440405.1. Classification (GTDB taxonomy): domain Bacteria; phylum Chlamydiota; class Chlamydiia; order Chlamydiales; family Simkaniaceae; genus Neptunichlamydia. The sequence continues at coordinate 3,334 of JAGROF010000054.1, read as the reverse complement.
ATGGGAAATGTCCTTCAAGAGCTTGCGCATCATCGTCCCGCCCTTTTAATGACCCTCCTTCAAACTGTATCTCTGTGTTGGGTCATTGGCTATCTTTTAATCCTGTGGCTCATCCAAGATAAAGAAACGCGGCTCGCTTTATGGATTCATCCGCAGCGAAAACATTTGGTGTGTGTCTTAGAAGATTTTGGTCTCGGCATTCTCACTTGGGTTCTTGCCTTTCCTCTTGTGGGCGCTGTCAGTCAAATCATTGAGTTCTTAACGCATGTGCTCACAGGATTTGTTCCTGTCGATCAATTAGCCGTGCGTTATTTGAAGCTGGCAAAGGAGTCCCCTTTTCTCCTTGCGATTGCGCTCTTTGCCATTCTCATTGCCGCACCAGTGATTGAAGAATTGGTGTTTCGAGGCTTTCTCTACACATATCTTAAGAAACGCCTCTCGCTTCTTCCTGCGCTCGTCCTTTCTGCAGCTATCTTTGCCTTGTTCCACTTTTCTCCTCAGCAGGGATTGAGCAATTTTTCTCTTCTTGTATCTCTTTTCACACTCGCTCTCTTTTTAGGATTTCTCTATGAACGGCAACGCTCTCTTTTTGCTCCGATCGCTTTACACATGACATTCAATTCAATAAGTGTTATCCGTATTCTTTGGTTTAATCAGTAAGTGAGGACACTCCCTATGCGCAGGTTGCTTCAGCATTTCTTTCTCACCCTCTTCATCCTGGTGACTCCCCTGAAGGGGTTTGGCATCGATAGGGATTTAGCAAAAAGTATCAACCACACAGGGATGTTTCTCTACTACATTATGGATAAATCCCATAATACGATCATGTCTCCCTTAGCCATTAGTTCCTCCCTTCTCATGGCATACATGGGAGCTAAAGGGGAAACCGCCCATCAAATCGCTGCAGGACTGCATTTAACCCTCCCTCAAAACCAAGTTGTTCCAGCCTATCTTTCTCTAGCCAATCATCTAACGGAAGCTGGAAAGGTCGAAATCTCCAATGCCATGTGGGTGGATACGGATGCCCATATCCTAAGCTCCTACCAATCTATCGTAAAAAAGGGGTTTAATGGAGAGATCCAGCTCGTCAATTTCGCAAAACCTCAAATTGCTGCACGTAAAATTAACGCATGGGTCTATGACAAATCGCACGAAAAAATCCAAAACTTTATAAATCCCTCGGATATTTCTAGTTCCACACGCATGATCTTACTGAATAATCTCCTCGTGAAAGGGAGTTGGAAAAGCCCGTTTCTTACTCAAAGCACGGGCACCCACCCTTTTACGCAATACGATGGAAACACGGTTCTGTGCAAAATGATGCGACAGGTCAATGACTTTTATTATTTTGAGAATGAAGACACCCAAGTTGTCGCTTTAGAGATTGAGAGTCTTGATTCTCACCTTGCCTTTGTGGTGTTTCTCCCGCGCAAAGCATCGGACAACATCTACAATTTTTACTACTCTCAAGACGAATCCAAGCCTGAAGGGTTTTTAACCTACCTCAGTCAGCTGAGGCGAACAAGTGTTGACGTCTCTATCCCCAAATTTATCACATCTCAAAAAGTTAACCTCATCCCTCTCTATCGCGCGCTAGGAATCAATTCGGCCCTCACCCGATCTGCAGATTTCTCAGGCATTGATGGCACAAAGAACTTAATGATTAACAAATCCTTCCAGCAAAATGTCCTTTCAATTGATGAGGGAGGGATTTTTGCCGCTGCCGCAACAGGAACTTCTTTTAGTTTAAAATCCACGCGACCAGATGCTGAGGCTTCTTTTGTAGCAGACCGCCCCTTTCTCTATGCGATCTATGACTTTGACACCGGCCTTCTCCTCTTCCTTGGAGAATGTCAAAACCCAGTTGAAACAGGGATCGTTGAAGTGACAGGAGGGCAGTCCTCATGAACCGCTATGCTTTTCCTCTGTCGTGTTATGGGCTCACAGATGTCGGTCATGTCCGGACAAATAACGAAGATGTCTTTTTAAATCTCCATGAGTATGGCTTTTTTGTCCTTGCTGATGGGATGGGAGGTCACAATGCAGGGGAAGTCGCGGCAAAAGAAGCTGTCCGCTTTGTCTGCGCTTCAGTTGAGGAATTGTTTGTTTCTTCAGAGCGGGAGTGGAATATCTTTGATCTCTCTTCTTTCAATAAGCTGTGCATTGAGAATGCAAATAGCTGGGTCCACCATCTTGGTAAAAAGAAAAAGGCCTATGCTGGAATGGGGACCACCCTATGTACCCTTCTTTTTCACGAACGCTCCCTGATCTATGGCCACGTGGGGGATAGTCGGATCTACCGATTTCGTGATGGACTGCTTGACCAACTGACCGATGACCATTCTCTCACCAATAAAATGGTGGAACAGGGACAGGTTTCAAAAGAAAAATCGCAAGATCTTCCCTATAAAAACATTTTAACTCGAGCCATTGGGACTCAAATGGATGTCGAAGCAGAAATCCATATTGCCCCAGTAAGCCCCCATGATATATACTTGATGTGCAGTGACGGTCTCACTGACCAAGTGTCTGATGAAGAGATCGCCAACATTTTAAAAAATGCAAAGGATATAAAAAGCGCCACAACGGCCCTTGTCGAGCAGGCAAAGCAACAAGGGGGTCTCGATAACGTCACCGTTGTCATTGTCAAAACAGAAGATGAGAATTTATCTAGATAATAACGCGACAACACAGCTTGACCCTGCTGTTTTAGATGCCATGATTGAGGAGCTTGCAGCCCCTCCCAGAAACCCTTCCTCCATTCATACCTTTGGTCAAGAAGGAAAAAAAGTCCTCTCGAGCTGTCGAAGCCAAATTGCCTCTTTTTTAGGAGTCAAGACAAGCGAAATCCTTTTTACTTCAGGAGGGACCGAAGGGATGAATTTACTCATCCGTGGAGCCCTCAAAGATCCCCAAGGGCATATCATCAGTACCTCCATTGACCATGCCTGCACTTACAATACCCTAAAAGAACTAGCAGAAAATGGCGCTGCTGTTACTTTCCTTCCTGTAAGTCCCTTTGGAGCTCCTAGTCCCGTCGACCTACAAAAAGCTCTGCGCCCCGAGACACAGCTCATTGTTTTAACAGCAGCAAACAGCGAAACCGGTGTAAAAGTCGACCTAGAAAAAATGGCTGCCATTGCCCGCTCTGCAGGTGTCCCTCTGATTATCGATGGGGTCGCTTGGATGGGAAAAGAACGGCTCACCATTCCAGAAGGGGTTTCTGCTATGGCTTTTTCAGCCCATAAGTTTCATGGACCGAAAGGGGTCGGATTTGTCCTTGTGCGCCCCTCCCTAAAACTTACTCCCCTTCTCACAGGGGGAGGGCAAGAAA
>JAGROF010000053.1 GCA_020440405.1 Chlamydiia bacterium | reverse complement strand
CAAGCCTCCGATTCCCCCCATTGAATTCCCCCCTCCCACTCCCCCTTATAAGCACTATGTCGCAGGGGTAGGCATCGTCGAAGCCGCTTCAGAAGACCTCAAAATCGGAACCCCTTTTAACGAAATTGTCACTGGCGTTTTTGTCAAAGTGGGAGAGCGTGTGAAAAAAAACACACCCCTCTTTCAGCTGAACATCGAAACGCTGCAAGCCGAATATGAAGAAGCCAAAAAAAGGCGGGATGTGGCTCAAACGAAATATGAAGATCAGAAGACAGAACTTTCCCTATATCAAAGCCTCAAAGATAAGCGAGCTGTCAGCGAAAACGAATTGAACAAACGGTATTATGCCACAGAAGCTGCGCTCAACGAGCTTAAAGAAGCCGTTGCATCCATGGAGGTCATTGCCTCGCGCATCGATCGTTCAACCATCCGCGCTCCGATTGATGGCCAAGTTCTCAAGATCAATATCCATGTGGGAGAATCTGCTGATGTCAATCCTTTCGACACCGAAGCCCATATGCTCTTTGGACAAACTGATCCTCTCCATATCCGTGTCGATATCGATGAGGATGATTCTTGGCGTGTACAAGAGGGCGCCCCTGCAGTGGCTTATGTGAGAGGAAACAGTTCTATTAGCGTTCCTCTAAATTTCCTCTATATCGAACCCTTTATTGTTCCCAAACAATCCCTCACTGGAGATAATCAAGAGCGGCACGATACACGTGTGCTTCAAGTGCTTTACTCCTTTGAACGCGGAAGCCTTCCCATTTATCCCGGACAAATTATGGACATCTACATTAAAGGACGCCCCGCGCATGAAAGATATTAGGATCGCTAAATACATACTTCTTCTCATTTTAACAGGGTGCGCCGTAGGTCCCAATTACGATACCCCAATTGTGACACTCCCTGAGAACTATGGGGAGCCCCATGAAGAAGAGCAGGTCGATGAAGTGGCATTAAAGCGATGGTGGACCACCTTTAATGACCCCCTTCTTGATGTATTTGTCCACGAAGCGCTCTCTCAAAACTATGATCTCAAGATTGCCGTTGAAAAAGTGAATGAAGTGCGCGCGCTTTATCAAATCGAAGCGGCAGAGCTTTACCCAAAGGTAGATCTCACAGCTACTGAGCAGCGAACACGGATCAGTCAATCTCTCTTTGATGCGCCCTTTATGGGGCCTCCCTATCAAAACCTCTATAAAGTTGGGTTTGATGCCAGTTGGGAAATCGACATTTTTGGAAAACGGCGCCGAGAAAAAGAGGCGGCGTATTACGAATATGAAGCTGAAGTCAATAGTGCTCGCGATGTCTACATCACCCTTCTAAGTGAGCTGGCTTCAACATATATTGAGATTCGCGCCTATCAGCAGCGGATCGCTCTCGCAAAAAAAGATATCTTTATCCAAAAAGAACTCCTGACCCTTGCAGAATCCCGTTTTGAAGCAGGGCTTGATAGCGAGATTGAACCTCAAGAGATCCGCTTTTCCTTAGAAGAAACAGAAGCTGTTCTTCCTGAATTGCAAACCAACTACAGACACGCTATCCATCGGATGGCTGTGTTACTTGGAAAACCTCCTCAAATGCTTCAAAATGATTTCGAAGATGTCAAAGCTGTTCCGATCAGCACAGCTGCAATCCCTGTTGGCCTTCCTTCTGATCTTTTACGCCGCCGCCCTGACATCAGACAAGCAGAGCGCACCCTTGCAGCCGCTACAGCAAACGTAGGTTCAGCAATCGCAGATCTTTTCCCCCGCTTTTCTCTCTTGGGAAGTTTTGGATTTGAAAGCAACCGCTCCAATAATTGGTTTAAAGCACGAAGTCGTTCCTGGTCTTTTGGCCCCAATATGCAGTGGCCTATTCTCTATTTTGGACGGATCCGCGCCAACATCCGCGCTCAAAATGCCAAGCAGCAACAAGCCCTCTTGAACTACGAACAAACCATCCTCACCTCTCTTGAAGACGTAGAAAATGCGCTTGTGTCTTACTACAAAGAAGACGAGCGGGTCGATCGATTTGAAAAACAAGTCAATAGTGCCTCCCGCACCTATGAACTCACCCGAGACCGCTATCTTAGCGGGCTGGTCGACTTTTCTGCCCTTTTAGACGCCGATCGCGCCCGGGTGGATGCCGAAAACAACCTTGTCGATAGCACTCAAGCCCTCAGCACCAACCTCGTTGCCCTCTACAAATCATTGGGGGGCGAGTGGTAATGAGGCAATCCCGCAATTATAAACATCAACTCTCCGAGCCTTTTCTCCCAGGATCTGAGATCTCTTTGTACCCTACTTTACCAAATATGCCGTACAAAGAGATCTCAGATCCTGAAAAAAAAATCTTCAAAGTTCTGAAATTTCTAATAGTGGAATTATCTCATGCTCCTTCTCGCCATTAAGATCTTAATTGGGGATAAAGCAAAATTCATCGGGATTGTTTTGGGGCTCAGCTTTTCATCTCTGATCATCGTGCAGCAGTCCTCAATTTTTGCGGGACTGATGGTGCGCACTTTTGGATTTATTACGGACACTTCGCAAGCAGACATTTGGGTGATGGATAAGCAGGTGCAATTCATCGATGACGTCAAACCCCTAAGAGATACACAGCTCTATATGGTACGGGGAATCGAAGGGGTGGAGTGGGCCGTTCCTTTCTATAAAGGGCTTTTGAAAGCACGTCTGCGCAGTGGAAACTTTCAGATGTGTAATGTGATTGGAATCGATGATGCGACCTTGATTGGGGCACCTCCTCGCATGCGAGAGGGAAGAGTTGTCGACCTCCGCCTTGTCGATGCCATCATCGTCAATAAGGTCGGAGCAGATGAAATGCTTGCCGAAAACGGAATCTATAATCCTGAAAATAAACAGGTCATTCCCCTGCGTGTAGGTGAAGTGATTGAAATCAATGACCAACGTGCGCAAGTTGTGGGGATTTGCGATTCTACGCGAACATTTCAATCGCAGCCTGTCATCTATACCACTTACAATCGCGCCCTCAATTACGCCCCTCCTGAGCGAAAACAGCTCTCCTATATCTTAGTTAAAGCTCAAAAAGGGGTCTCTCAAAAAGAGCTCTGCCAAAGGATCAGCGCCCATTCTGGACTGGTAGCATATACCAATCGAGAATTTAAAAAACTTACCTTTGACTACTACATGGAAAACACAGGGATCCCTTTGAACTTTGGGATTGCAGTCGTTTTAGGAGTGATCATTGGAATGGCAATTTCTGGACAAACTTTTTATAACTTTATTCTGGATAACCTCCGGTTTCTTGCCACGTTTAAAGCGATGGGAGCCAACAACCGCCTCCTCACCAAGATGGTGATGCTGCAAGCGGCTTGGGTCGGGTTTATCGGTTGGGGACTTGGCGTAGGATGCGCTGCCCTCTTTGGTTGGTTTTCACGCAACAGCGACCTCTCGTTTCTCCTTATGTGGCAAATCTATGTGATTAGCGGCATCGTCATGTTTTTAATCACGGGACTCGCCGCATGGATTGGACTCAACCGCGTCTATCGTATCGATCCCGCCATTGTCTTCAAAGGATCATGACATGGAAAAAGAAATCGCTGTAAATTGTAAACAGATTCGAAAGTCTTTTGGAGAGGGTCCATTACGCTTCGAAGTGCTTCATGGAATCGATCTCCAGGTCCAAGCAGGCGAACTTCTTATGCTTGTGGGTCCCTCGGGATCGGGAAAAACCACCCTCATTTCGATCATTGCCGGAATCTTAAGTCACGATAATGGCCACTGTGAGCTGTTCGGTCAAGATATTGATGCCTTCTCCGATACTGAAAAAACAAAGTTCCGAGGAGAACACCTCGGGTATGTCTTTCAAGCTTTTAATCTTATTCCAATGCTTACAACAGCAGAAAATGTTGCCATTCCCCTTCTTCTTAACGATATGGAGCGGCAAGAGGCCCTAAAACTCGCTGAAGAACGTCTATCACAATTTGGCCTTGGAGATAAGGTGAACAACTTTCCCGCCCAACTCTCAGGAGGACAGCAGCAGCGGGTGGCTATTGCTCGAGCTGTCATCCATAACCCTAAACTCATTGTCTGCGATGAACCGACCAGTGCCCTCGACCACGAAAACGGCACGCTTGTCCTCAATCACTTAAGAGAGATTGTTGATAAAGAAAACCGCGCCCTCATCGTCGTGACTCACGACTCCCGGATCTTTGAATTCGCCGACCGGATCGTTCACCTTGAAGATGGAAACATCGCCTCAGAAAAACAAAACCACAACTATAGCTGAAATATTTTTTAAACCACCGAGAGCACAGAGGGCACAGAGA
>JAGROF010000052.1 GCA_020440405.1 Chlamydiia bacterium | reverse complement strand
TTACTATTTTAAACTAATTCAGCTAAATAAGGATATGAACGTGTCGAGGCAAGGGATAAATCCTTCCCCTTCTCAAGGGGTCATTGTCGCTGCAAATGCGGCTTATGAATCCTTTCTCCCTTGGTGGTGGAAGCATTACCAAGCATATGCCTCTCTTCCTGTTACCTTTTTTGACTTAGGCATGACAGACCAAGGAAAAGCCTTTTGTCAATCGAAAGGAAACTGGACTCTCTTTACTCATTCAATGGATTTTGTCGCTCCACGTGAAAGGGTATCCCCTAAGCACCGGGCGTATTGGGAGAAACATTGGACTCAAGCCATTTGGGAAAAAAGAAAAGCTTGGTTCGCCAAACCCTTAATCCTACTCCAAAGTCCCTATACACAGACCCTCTTTCTCGATCTTGACTGCAAAATTCAAGGAGACATCACCCCTCTTTTTGATTTCTTGTCTCCATCAGTTGGGTTTACAATTGTCAAGCACGTGTTCCGAGAAGGATTTTATCATAACTCAGGTGTGTGTCTTGCTTCTACAGGATCTCCTGTTGTGTTAAAGTGGGCAGAAGAATGTCTACAAAACAGTCACCGATATATGGGAGATGAAGATGTCATTCACCATCTCATTCTCGAAAACTATTTCGAAATCCCTTTTTTTCCTCTAAAGTATAACCATCCCCACCCTTTTGGAGGAGGAGATCAAGCGGTCATCCAACACTTTTTAGGGCTCGAGGGAAAAAAGAAAATTTTGCTCGATTCGTAATTCTCCCTACGTTATAGAAACAAACATGATAAGCACAGCATGGAATCAAGAGCATTACTGTGGCGGGGATGGAGTCATTGTTGCAGCAGACATGCAACAGGAATGGATTCTTAAGTGGTGGTGGAATCATTACTCAGCATCTAACAGCTCTCCAGTCACTTTTTTTGATCTAGGAATGTCAAAAAGTGCTTCTCTTTGGTGCCAATCGAAAGGAACCGTGATTCCTTTTTCTCTTCCACAGTCTACATTTAAAAGCCAAAGTGAGATTCCTCTAGACACCCAAAAAACATGGGAATCCTATAATTCTAGTCGCGTGTGGGAGTGTCGCAACCAATGGCTCCATAAACCCTTCTTGATCCTCCAAAGCCCTTATGATCGTACTCTTTGGATTGACATCGATTGTGAAGTGAAACAATCCCTTACCCCTCTTTTTAGTTATTGTGACACCCACGATGGAATCAGCATGGTTCTACTCTACCTTAAAGAAGCCACGGTGATTAATTCTGGAGTTGTTGTAGCACGGCGCCATGCCCCTGCATTTTCCTACTGGGCAGAGTCTGTTTTAGAAAAAAAAGCGGTGTGTGATGAAACCGCTCTCATCGAGGCACAGAAAAAACATCCTATTCACATCCACCCACTTCCCCTAGAGTTTAACTTCCTTTCTTTCTGGAAAACGCCTTCAAAAATGGGAATCGTCCACCATAATGGTGAAAGTGGAAAACATGAAATTCTCAAGCAGGTGAAATGATGGAAGATCTATTAATGTGGAATCAAGCTTCCCAAGGAGATGGGGTGATTGTAGGGACAGATGAAACTCAAGAGTGGATGCTTAAATGGTGGTGGGAACACTACTCCAAACACAACGACTACCCGGTCACTTTTTTCGATTTAGGAATGTCAAAAAGCGCGCATACCTGGTGCGCTTCAAAAGGAACCGTGCATTCTTTTTCCTTCCCTAAAGGGTGGATTGCCCCAAAAGAAAAAATCTCTCTTAAAGACAAAGCCTATTGGGAAGAGAAGTACCCAGGTGATCTATGGGAAGGACGAACAGCATGGTTTGCTAAACCTTTTCTTCTCCTCAAAAGTCCCTATAAGCGCACCATTTGGATGGATTTAGATTGTGAAGTGCGCCGCTCGATTACCCCTCTTTTTGAATATGCCGACCCAGGAGAGGGCTTTAGCATCTTAAAGTTTGCGCTCGATGAACTCGATATTTACAATACTGGTGTGATCGTCTGCCGGCAAGGCTCCTCTATTCCTGAAAAGTGGGCTGCATATACACAAAAACACAATCATCGTCACTTTGGAGATGAAACTGTTCTTATGGAAATGATCGAACAAGAAGGATTGAAAATCACACCTCACCCGCTAATCTTTAACTGGCCCACAATTATTCCTCAAGATCCTAACACTGTCATCCGCCACCATGCAGGAGGATACGGGAAAACAAGAATTTTAGGAGCCCTCTAATGGATAAAGGGGTATTGACAGGGTGCAATGCAGAACAAGAGTGGATGCTTAAATGGTGGTGGAGAAACTATTCTAAACATAACGATTACCCGGTCACTTTTTGTGACTTTGGGATGAGCCCTGGGGCAAAAAATTGGTGCGCAGAAAGAGGCACTCTTCTCCATTTTGACCCCGAGTCTCTTGCTCTGAAAAAAAACTTAAGTGCCAATTGGGCAAAACAAGTTAGCCTTTCAACATGGAACAAACGCGCGCTCTGGTTTTCCAAAGCGCTGATTCTTTCCAAAGCTCCTTACGAAAAGTCGATCTGGACCGATATCGATTGTGAAATCTTAAAAAACCTCTCTTCTCTCTTTGAACTCGTGGAAAGTAAAGATGGATTCGCCATCGCCTATGACTCGGAAGAAAACGCAAAACTTGCTAAAAGTAACGCATTTTTAGATAAAAGCGTTCCTGTCTTGCAAGCAGGGGTCTTTGCTTTTAAAAAAAACTCCCCTGTCATCCCCGCCTGGATTGACTACTGTTTAAGCCACCTAGAAACCGAAGCTTCAGACCAAACAGCAATTAGCCACCTTCAAGCTCAATTTTCTTTTGATATCACCATTCTTTCAAACAAGTACAACTGGCTCACTCCTGAGTATCCTTCTCCCCATATAGTCATCAACCACCATACGGGGGCAAGCCGGAAACGAAAACTTTTAGCCGAGATGGAGTGGAATGGATAAAGGGGTGTTAACAGGATGCGACCACCGGCAAGAATACCTCTTAAAATGGTGGTGGAAAAACTACTCCAAACATAATGACTACCCTGTCACCTTTTGTGATTTTGGGATGACGCCTTCTGCACGCACTTGGTGTCAAACCAAAGGAAACATCGTGACACAAACGACCATTCCCATTCAAAACCTTTCTGAAGGGATTGAAAAGGCTCCCTGGATCGACTCCCTATTTCCTTTAATGTGGAATCATCGGGAAGCCTGGTTTCAAAAAGCTTTCGTTCAAACACAGTCCCCTTATAACCAAACCATTTGGCTCGATCTCGACTGTGAAGTTAAAAAAAACCTCCTTCCCCTTTACGAACTCACCCAAGTGGGAGATGGATTTGCCATTGCCCATTACCTCGATTATGAAACAAAACTCGCACGCAGTCGCAATCTCATTCGAGAAGGTGTCAAAGGCGTTCAAGCAGGCGTCTTTGCCCACCGGAAAGATTCCCCTGTCATTCCTGCTTGGATCGAATGGTGTAAAGCTAAATATACACACGACTTTTCCGATGAAACCTGTCTCTCTCATCTGTTACACGAAAAAGACTTTAACATTGTTTACATGTCACGCAATTTTAACTGGACAACAATCGAGCAAGCCAACGCGCAAGCTTTGATCCTGCATCACGCCAGTGCGACACGCAAACGGAACCTCTTACCCCTCATCAATTTTAATGACTAAAGGAATTTTAACAGGATGTAACGAGCGTCATGAATGGATGCTCAAATGGTGGTGGAAAAATTATTCCACACATAACAGTTATCCCGTCACCTTTTGTGATTTTGGGATGTCTCCTTCTGCGCGCATGTGGTGTCAAACCAAGGGAGAAGTAATCTCACAAACCGCTGAGATGCTCCCCATAAAAAACCTCAATGAGCAAGTTCAAGACCCTCCATGGAAAAAACATATCGCCTCTTACCTCTGGTCTCACCGTCCCATCTGGTTTCTGAAACCCTTTGCTTACAAGCAAACGCCCTATCAAAGGACCCTTTGGCTGGACATCGACTGTGAAATCAAAGGGCAACTGGCTCCCCTTATCGACCTTCCTCTATCCTCTCATGGAATGGGTCTGACTGAATACTGCCAAGAAAGCACTCAAAAAATGCGTGCCAAAGGGATTATTAACCCCAAAGCCCAATGCATCTCTAGTAGTGTTGTTGTCTATGAAAAAGATTCTGTTGCCCTATCCGCATGGATTGAATACATCTTACAATATCATCCTCAAGAGCTTTCAGAAGATACATGCTTTGCCAATTTGCTCGCCGAAACCCCTTTAGATATCACCCAATTCCCCATTCACTTCAATTACAATAGACATGAAACACCCAATCCTAACGCGCTCATCTATCACCACAGCGGCTTTCAACAAAAACGGAAACTCCTTCAGACGATTACATTCAATTAGGCGCATTCACCAAAAGGTGACAGATTTCATCCTCAAGCTTTAGTTTGATTTCTCTCCCTCCTTTCACATATCCATTCGCAAAAATCACAACAGCAAGTTCCTCTCCTGTTTCTGTCGTCACATACCCACAAACCGAAGACACCCCTGTCATACTTCCTGTCTTTGCTACTACGCGCCCTCCAAACCCTTTCATCCGATCCTTTAAAGTCCCGATTTCCTTTCCAACCGGCAAAGCGTCCCGCAGGACACGATTCCTACGCATCTCCTTTAAAAAACACATCATCTGATCGGGTGAGATTAGATTGTAGCGAGACTCCCCACTTCCATCCACAACGCGGATTTCCTTTGGAGGAATCCCTACTCGTTCTTGTAAAAAGGTTTCAAAGCATTGGCGCGCTGTCTCCCAACTATTCCCCATCGCCTTAAAAATACAGTTCGAATAGAGATTATCTGATGCCTGCAAAGAAGGTTTAATCAACTCTCGAAGGGGCTCAGACATGTGGCATGCCAGTTCCACACTTCCTTCAGGAGCTTCTCCCACTCTCAGTTTTCCCCTCAGCAAAATCCCTTTCCGATCCAATAACCCCTTAAAAATCGCAGCGGCAAGCTCTTCCGGATGGGGAATCACTGCCTCCTCAACAAAATTATGATCCACATTTAGCGCACTCATCGGCACGCACCAAAATGCAGGTTCTTCATCCCACATCCAACCCGGACCCATTGCCCCATCCTTAAAGCAACTCAAATCTAACACGAGATCCCCTCGAATTTCTCGCACTCCCAGCCCCTCAACAAGTTCAATAAAATCTATCCCTTTTAAACTTGGGTCTCCCGACCCCACTAAATAGCAATCCCCTTTTAAGACTCCCTCCACAATCGCCCCGCTTCCCCTCACAGTTGTCTTAAAACAATATTCTTCTCCCAATTGGTCTAGCGCTGCGGCCATCGTCATCAGCTTCACCGTACTTCCCGGAACAAACCGGCATGCTGCATTGCGCTCATAAAGGGTCACCCCCTCATCTAAAGATACCACTTTGACCCCTACAAGTGCTGTGGGATCAACACTTTGAATCAATCCTTCAACTCCATATTTAATCCAGTCTTTGCGCTCTTCGAGAGTACCTCCAAAAGCTATTCCCAATAAACACATCCATCCAATTAGAAAGCGCATAGTCGTCTCCGTATTCCTGATAATCTTTGACTTCTCTGCTTGACACACTCCTCAATGATCCCTTCCTCTCCAAGAACAATCAATTCCTCGCGTGCCCGCGTGATCCCTGTATACAAAACTTCTCTTCCAAACTTTTCTGATCCCCGTGGTACCAATAAAACCACCTTTTTAAATTCACTCCCCTGACTTTTATGGACTGAAATACAATATGCCGGTTCATATTCTGGGAGGAGCGCCGCAGGAAACTCGCGCGCTCCAAAACGGGCCACATCATCCTTCCCGATTTCCCGCCCTGGATGCCTTTTCACCAACGTCCCCATTTCTCCATTTCTCAGCTCCAACCGGCGATCACTGCGTGTGATCATAATAGGGATTTCCCTTCCTTCCCACATCAATTCATTGATCGCCTCTACCCCAAACGGTCCCTGACGCAAACAAGATAAAACCTGATAGTCTTCTCTCTTCCACATTTCAATATCAAGCTCTAACGTCCCATATTCAATCTTTTCCCCCATGCGCACAGCTGCTGCTTTCTCTAAAATCTCTGCCCGATCACTCCGCATACATTCATCTAAATGGACATATCCCTTTCCCTTCTCCTTTAAGAACCGACACAGCTCACCAAACACTGTTCCGGCCTCTACAGGAGGAAGCTGATCATCATCCCCCACCAAAATCACACGCGTTCCAGACTTGATATTCCGCAAAAGGGCGCCCCACATCCCTACATCAATCATCGAACACTCATCAACAATCACCATCCCATAGTCTAGCTCCTTCCCCCCAAAAAGCATCTCCTGACCATTCCGGATTCCCAGCAAATGATGCAGTGTCCCTACTTCCACATCCAACTTCTCCTTTAAAAGCCCCACCGCTTTTCCCGTCGGAGCACACACACACACGTCCCTTCCCCATTTTTCTACAACCTTTCCAATCACGTAAGACTTTCCCGTTCCTGGTCCTCCTGTCAAACAGACGACACTCTCCCCTAAACACGTTTCCATTGCACAAAGCTGCCCTCTATTCAATCCCTTCACATCCCCCATGTCAATCTGCTTGACATCAACGCCCCATAGTCGCTTAAACTCTCTCACCACCGTTTGCTCAAGCACCCAATTTCTCTGCAAATAAACCAAATCTCCCCAACGTCCAACTAATCCTTCAAACCGCTCCTCATCTCCCTTAAGCAACACCCCCTCACTTCCTTCCCTGCGGATACACAAGTGCCCTTCCCGCGCAGCTGCCATCAGCTCTGCTCCAAGCGGCATGATTTCTCCAACAATCTCATCAATTTTTTCCATTGTTTAATACAATACCACTCCCCTATAATCCTCTCAACCCTAATTAAGGAGGTTACTGATGACAACAACCAAAACACAAAACCCTGTCTGTCACTTTGAAATTCCCATCGATGATGTTGAAAAAGCCAAAGACTTTTATAGCATCTTCAATTGGGAGATTAACGACATTCCTGGAATGGATTACATTAGTATCCAGACAACGCCTGTTGATGAAAATAAAATGCCTACCCAGCCCGGCGGCATCAACGGCGGGATGATGAAACGGACTGATGATATCAAGCGCCCTGTCTTTGCCGTGCAAGTTGACTCTGTCGATGACTACCTTGAAAAAGTCACCGCCAAAGGTGGCAAAATCATCATGCCTAAAATCGAAATCCCCAACATAGGCTACTACGCCTACATCGCCGATCCCGAAGACAACATCCTCGGCATCTGGCAACCTCTCTAATCTCAAGGGAGCTTAAGCTCCCTTTTCAACCTTTCCGAGAAACCTCTTTTCCGTTACAGTGATCAACATGAACGACCGTCTTTTAAAGCTTCTCCTTCTCTTCTGCCTCCCCCTTGCGCTGTTTGGTCGACAACGTACCTATGACCACCTCGAACCGACCCACCCTGCCTACGTTCCTTGGTTCACCGGAACCCTCCTGCCTCCATCTGCTGTCAACGCCAGCCCTGGACATCCCATCCTTGCTCCTTTTGTAAGCTTTACAGTTACCTACGGAGAATACGACGACAATTGGAACTTTAAAGGCACCCCCAACACCTGGGCTATTAACCCCTATCTTGAGTACCTCTTTGGAATCAACGACCATATTGGCGTCGACATTTACGCCTCATTCATCTCCAACTTTAAAAAAGGACAATCCTCCACCCATCTTCAAGATACTACGCTTCTCCTCGGCTTCCAAATTGCAAGAGACACCCCCAATACCTGGATCCCCGATATCCGTCTCCTTCTTGAAGAACTCGTTCCTACCGGCAACTACCAAAAACTCGATCCTAAAAAGCTCGGAACCGACGCCACTGGACAAGGCTCCTTTCAAACCGGCTTCAACCTCATCGTCCAAAAACTCTTTCCCATTAACAACAACTACCTCCTCCTCAAATGGACCCTCGCTTACCTCTTTCCTGCCCCTGTCCACGTCAAAGGGCTTAATGCCTACGGCGGCGGCAAAGGAACCTCCGGTAAAGTCTTCCCCGGGCAAACTCTCTTTTTTTACTTTTCTGGAGAATACTCACTCACGCAACGATGGGTCGTCGGATTCGACTCCCTCTTTGAATACCAACAAAAAACACCCTTCTCAGGTAATCCCGGACATATGCTCGACGGCACTCCTCTCCCCATTGGCCGTGGCCCCCTTGTTCAACTGACACTCTCCCCCCAAGTTGAATATAATCTTTCCTCCACCAGTGGCTTTCTCTTTGCCCTTTGGGCCACCGTCCTCGGCCGCAACAGCTCCGCCTTCGCTACCGCTGTTGCCGCCTATTACATCTGCTTTTAATCTTTAAGAAAATTTTCCAAGCTTCTAAAGCTGCTCATTTTTTATGCATCTCCTCTCTTTGAATTATATTCTGTGATGTGGAATAATGCCCCCAAGTAAAAAAAGATGTTTTCAGGATGTCGCAAGTACTTCAGAGAAACACCAGGCCCGCCCCTTTCTCCTTCAATGAAACTCTTCACTCCCTCAACACTTTTTTCTTTGGAACCTATACCCTTGGCCAAGATTTTACCTCTAGATACGATTGGACAAAGCATCACATCGAGACACTCCATAAAAGTCTCACTCAAGAAGGTTTTTGGATCGAATGGGTTCAATCCTCTCACCAGCTCTATCTTGAAGTCTGCAACGAAATGGACATTCTCCAAGCCCTCAAAACAAAAGCCCACAATTGCTACAACGGCATTTTTCAATGCACCCAAAGATTGCTCTGTTTAGAAGGGACATTTTCTCGTGAATACCAAGTCATTCAACGTGCAGACCTTACCCCTCTGCATACAAAGCTTCAAGAAATTACCCTTCGTGTCACGCATGAACAAGGCCTTGCCCATCTAGAAACTGTTAAGGGCCGTATTGCAACACTCCGCAATGCCATTGAAGACCTTGCAAATACCCCTCTTGCGGATAGCTGGCCGCAGTGGCTTCTTGAGCACCAAAAAACCTGTCAAGACATCGAATCAGAAATCGAAAAACTCCAATATGCCCGGTTTTTATACATCGACAATGGAAATAAAGGACTCCGCAGAATCGATGGGGTTTCCACTGAATCCCTTGAAGCCTTTTTTAACACAACCTTTCAAACCATCGCCAGGCGTCACTACACAACTCACGTTAAAGCTGCCTATATTTGCCTTTACACTCAAGTTGAGCACGCACTCCGCTCTCTCCAAGCCGATTACGAAGTTTACCATTCCACCTGGAAAAACTACCTTTGGAGTTATTGGCATTTCGATCATCAAGACGATGCAAAAACTCTTGAAACAAACCTGCGTCGTTTGCAAGCGAGTTTTTTCCACTATAACCATACAGTGTCTTGGGAACAGGAAGGCCCCATTCCCTCCACCTATGCTCTCCAAGAATCCTTTAATGCGCTCTTTCCTTCTAGAATACGGGAAGTACGCAATAAAGCCTCTGACGCCTGGGAACTTTGCTTTCCTTCTTACCATCAAACCCCTTCCTCCATGCCTACAGCATGGGCTGCTCAAAAACCCATCGGTGTTCCTATGGGAGGTAGCTCCGCTGCCACTGCTTACCAACTCCTCTTTTCTGTTCCTGGACTCGCCCCCGCCCAAGCCTACCTAAAAGCCGATTGGAATCGACACGCTGAAGCTCTTCAAACCTTTGTTCAGCTGAAGACCCCGCCCAGTAAACCCCTGGAACACTACTTCACCCTCTGCACACAAACCCTACATACCTCCTCCGTCCATGCCCAAGGCACAACTCTAGACCATCTCAAAAGACATCTTCCCGAACAAAGTGTCATTCCTATCAACATTTCCTCACGAGAAATACCAACAACCTTAGAAGCTCATACCTTTGACCTGCAGACCAGCTCTGACACCCTTGTCTTTGCACTGAATCGCACCGATCCTAAAACTCCCGTCGGAGTCATGGAAAACCTTTACCTTCTTACAGGCGCCCATTATACCCTTGTTTCGTTTACCATAGGCACTGACCATTATCGTAGCACCTCCTTTGGATACTTTTGTATTTCCCCAAAAGCAACTCAAAAAATCACCCGCGAAACCTTTTTCTCTGCAGCTTACTTAAGCACCTATGCTCTCTATCGAAAAACTTCACGAACTGTTGAAGACGTTGGCGCTCTGCATCGCCGCAATTTTTATGATTTCGTTGTGACTGACTATCGCATATCTGCTACACAAGCCCTCTATGGACAAAATGCTTTTGAAGTCCCAACCGCTCTTCAAGGCGTCTTTCATACCCTCCGCACTTTTGTATATCACCACACCGGCCCCTCATATGTCGATATCTACCTGAGAAAAAACCCTGAAGACCTCCTAGAACAGACCTTTAAAAGGCTCCCCCATTCCTTACAAGAGTTCCTCCATAATGCCTGGGGACATCCTCCCTTTCTCCGGAGCTTCCGTCATCACCTCCTTAAAGAAACCCCTACCCTTGCCCTCACCCCCCCTGCCAACCAACAACAATATGATCCTGCAGGCTTCCTCTTCACCCTTATGCTTAACCGCCTCTATAAAACCCTTCAGTCAAACCCCGAAGTAGTCCTATCTACCCAAGAAGCCTTCTACTTCTATCATCTCACTCAGCGCGCCATTGCTCTAGAAATCCATGCCCGAAGAGCTCGCTTCCTTCGCATTGCTGCAGCTGTAGAAGAAACCCTCCAAGTTGCCATCACTTATATCTTTGCACCCCTCCTTTCTAAAAGACAAAGCGCGATTCGAAGACAAGCCATCACCACTCTGTCTCGCCTCACCACCACCTGCATCGACCCCCTCCAAGAACATTCCCATTTCCAACGCATCATGCATCTCTTCACCACTGCAACCCTTATGGGAGAATCCCTCGACGACCCCGACCTCACAGAAACAGAAAAAGACACACTCCTAAAAATCTCACTCGCCCGAGCCGCTGCCCCTCTTCTCCCTGGAGCCGCTGCCCCTAAAGATCTAGCCATCTCCACCACTTCCGCTGCTATCCTCCGAAACCCCTCTCCCGTCATTGGGTCCTGCATCAGCATTGCCTGCCAATACCTCCAAAGTTTTCTAGTTGAAGACCTTCCTCCTGACGCCCCCCAACCTTACTGGAGCTTCTTAGGAGCCCGCATCCTCATCCCCATTCTTACCAATCACACCCTCCAATCCGTCGTCACCGAAAAAGCCCACGGCCTTATTCGCGTCCTTACAGCACCCCCTCGCAGACCTCAATTCACCCCCGCTCCCGCTCCCGAAGAACAAGCCAAATACCCCCAACAGCAGCCCACCGAAGCCGAAAGAAAGCAACAAGCAGAGCAAGCCGCCCATGCTCTTGAACTGAGACACGCCCAAGACCATTTAATCCAAAAAGAGGCCGGTGTAAAAACAGCCTATATTTACTTAGATGATAAGCAAGACGACTACAACGATCACTATCATCAAGATAAATACTACTCGAAGTTCAAAAAAGCGATTAAAAACTACAACCGAGCTCTTATAGAAAGAGACGCTGCCATTAACAAACTCTACACACTCCTTGGGATGAACGACCGAGTCAAAACCCCCCTGGTAGAAATCCCCAAGAGAGCTACCAAATGGGAAAAAACAAAGCTTTGGATCGGTAGAAATGTCGAAATCAATATCGGAATCAACTTTAGCGCTCCCCTTTACCAGATGAAAACTCCAGGGCGCACTGACCCCGGCTACTCACCACCCCCACTGCCCGAGCCACAACCAACAGCTCCACTTCCCACAGAAGCTCCCCCAACATGGCAAGAGATCCAGAACCAACAGATCTTTGAAATGAACATGGCCTACCACTCCTCACCTGATTCTCCAAACGACACATCTAGCGCCCCCCAGTTCCCTTCGCCCACAGTCCCAACCTCCGGCACCCTCCAAATAGTTCAACCCAGGCAACTGCAACGCGCCGGCTTTGTTCCTATGGACTCCACGCAATTTGACGGCGTGCGACAAGCCTTCGATAACGATCTGATAAAAAGCGTGCCTAAAGGAGTCGCAAGAGTCTTTTCTGCGCTGTGCAACCTCATGCTTCCCGATATGTCAGACGTCAAAGGCGCAGAATGCCCCAAAGAGCACTTCCAAAGAGCCTTTGGGCGCTCCATAGAATGGTATGACAAAGCCGCAGGCATCCAAGACCCCAATAGCTTCAGTGCCAAAACAGGAGAGTTCATCGGAGAAGCTCTAGCCCTTGGAGGCGTCGGAAAAGTCATCCATGTCGTAGACGGAATCTCCGTCTTCGGCATGGCCTGCGAAGGAGGCTTTATCGGAGCCGTTGTTGCCGAAGCCCACAACACCAACAAAGCCACAGGCGTCGTCTTTGGCTTCGCTGGAGGAGCAGGAACCGCCAAACTCACCAAACTCGTCTTCAAACAAGCCGCCTCCCGAATCGACCGAACCCTTCCCACAAAACCCCAAAGCTTTGGAAGACAAGTCCGTACCATTGAAACCCTCCAGCGACAAACCTATCGCAGCGGAGTCGTTACAGAAAGAACTGCCACAAAGTTAGCCGAGAAAAGTATCAGCAAAATTCAACCCTTAAAATTACCCGCAGTTACCCCAGGACCCGAATTAGAGTGGCTCTCAATTAACACTCCCAAAATTCGCCAACTACAGCAATTGAAAGGCGATCGATTTGATCGATTTATCAAATCCACCTTTAAAGACCAAGACCTCACAGAAGTACAAATTAGACGCTTACTACACTTCTCCGGTTTTAAAACCTATCCAAGACCCGCTGGGTTACCAGACAACGTTGTGGTAGAGTTTGCTAAAAAGAATGGTGGAATGGCTTATAGAAAACTCGGAACAACCGAAGAACACGTTCGAGTCGTAAGGGTATGCCAAGGACTTGGAAAAGAAAGCATGGTTTCATCTACGATTAAAGGGCAGATTGAACATGGAACGCTAAGACAGCAATACCCCTACGTGGTTCAGAGGAAGGAAAATTTATACCTTAGAGCAGATGGAACATGGACAGATAACGCCAAAGACCCATTAACACATATTCGTTTAGGAGAATACCAATTCAAAGGATGGGAATAATGACACCAGAAGAGTCAGCTACGGAACAAAAAAGACTCGCTGAAGATAAATCTCTATATCCTCCTTTTATAGTAGAGGGATTGAAATCTCTTAGAGAACAAATGCGATTAGAAGCTCGAACAGGAAAACCCCATCAGAGATGTTCTAAAATTACAGATTTTATTCAGTTAATTTGTGATATCTGGATTATTTCTAATAAGGAATTCCAAGAGCGCTTTTGGGTCAGACAAGAACTTCCTGATGTAATATTAGATTATTTTGATCAAGCAACAGAAACCTTTGAAGAAGATGCAGAAATCGTCTTAAACGCAAAAGATCCCCCCATTGAAATGACCTCAAAGCAAAGAGAAATGTTATCACACCTTCTTCACTTAGTCGAAGAGTATGATGGAGATCCCAGTACCCCTCTTAGTAGATATGGAGAAAATGACGCACCCATAGTGGCTGATCCTCGTTGGGACAAGATACGGCAGTATGCTAAAATAGTTTACGAGGAAATAACAGGAGAAAGCGCTGACCACTCCTCTTCCAAAACAAATACACCTGATCTATAACCCCTTATATTGAATCATTCTGGTAAGGGTGGGGCAATGGTTACTAGAGATGGTAAGGAAACGATTGGTTTTTGGAGCCTATAAAGTGAAATATAAAGGATGGGAAACGGTTCTTGGAGATTTGCCAAATCAAGAAAATCCTGTTGCAGATATTTATTATCGAAACCAGCATGTCTTTAAATTGTTTAAGACAGATCTCATAGACTTTATAGTTAGTTTCTTTAACAATGTTAACTCTAATTATTGGAAGTTTCCTTTTGACGAAGTTATAAGCGTTTTTAATGAAGCGCAAGATCAACTAGCAAAACTACCAAGAACTTCTGAAGAACAGAAGAAGAAATAAAGTAGTAACAATTCCCAAAAATTAAGAGAACACCGCATGGTTATAGAAAGAATCAAGAAAATATTTGCAGTAAAAAACAAGCAAGACTTCAAAATAGATCCCTACGTGGTTCAAATGAATGGCAACTATTATCTAACAAAAGATGGAACGTGGACTAAAGACTATGAACCATCAAAAGTCTTCATTCCCTTAGAGGAATATGAATTTAAGGATTGGCAATAATGACACCAGAAGAAAGAAGAGCTATCTATCCGGATTTTATTGTTAAAGAGATTGAAAGAGAAGAACCTATAGGATCCCCAAGAACTAAAATCACTCATTTTTTGCACCTTATTCGTACAGTTTGGGTCATTTCGAATAGCAAATATCAGCAACGTTTCTGGGTGAAGCAAAAACTCCCTCTACGAGGAGATAATTACATGGAAACTTTGGAGACATTTCTTTCTCATGGAAAAATAGTTCTAAATACTAACGAAGATCCAGTTTCAATGACTCCCAAGCAAAGGGAAATGCTTCAAAAGCTTTATGACCCCTGAAGATCCAGGTTACGGAGTGAATGATGCTGAGATCATAAAACACCCCAAATGGCAAAAGGTTCGAGAATATGCAAAGCTAGTCTATGAAGAGCTAACAGAAGAAAGTACTGACTAATCCAGAACAAATACAGCCGATCTATAACCCCTTAAAAAATAGGTGGCTCTCAATTTCCTTACCAGAGTAGGGCTTTTTCCCATTTAATACCCCCCTGTTTTCCGAATAGAGAAGATCAAAAAACTGAGGGTCTGCAAGAAGCTGTTTCCCTCCCATTTCTGCTAAGAGATACCCGAACTTCCTCCAGTCGACCCTCTCTCTTTTGCTACTAATCGGACAGGCAATCCCAAAATCGATCAAATGAGCGTTGATCCCCCCAACCGTTTGATGAACCAGGATATTCTCAGCGTGGATATCTTTATGCGTATACCCCGCAGCATGCAAATTGCGAATAGCCATAACAACCTGCTTGCTCACTTGCTTTATTTCCTGCTTTGAAAAAGTTTTCCTATGAGCAAACAGCGTCGACAACGTCTGCCCTGGAAGAGATCTTGATAGAACCCCCACGATAATTTGACCATTCAAAGCTGCAGGATTATAGGTTTTGGTAAAATTCACATGCTTGCCATCATAAGTAAAAAGCCCCAAAGCATTTCCAAGATGGGCATGACTCGGAAGAGATAGAGCAATCGCTTCCCCCTTAGGGTCAGCAGCCAAAAACACATGATCCTTAGAGTACTCAAAAACCTTCAAAGCCAGAGCATCTTCCTCACCTTTCAACTGCACAACAGTGCCAGCAGCACCAGCCCCTAACCTCTTTTCAAACCGGGCAATTCCCAAACCCCTAAGCTTAGAGAAAAACTCCGCCGCAAGACCCTCCAACTTAATATTCTGATTCAGCACATCATAGAGCTTGTCCTCCTCTTCCGAATATGAAGATAAGCTTATTGTTTCATCCGAAATCGGTTCCATAGTTCCCCTCTTAGTAACGAATAGAAAAGTTTAAATTAACCCCTTGAAGAGCAATAGGATCCTCCCACTGAATCTTTTGATCCATTCCCCGTTCCCAGAGATATTGCATCTCATATCCCCCATATAAAGAGATCCCCACATCCCCCTTAACAGGATAAGAAAAAAGAAGCCCCAACATCAGCTTCGATCTTGGGAGAAAAAAGCGATCCGAATGCTGCCTAGACTCATCTATAGACCTTTGGTACCTCGCATTCAAAAAAGAAACAGACAGACCAGATTGAGAAACGAGATACCTGAAAAGAGGAAACTCATACCTAACGCCCCCCTGAGCCCCCATTAAATGCTTCATATCCGAAACAGACGTCTCCCCATTAATTGTGACAGTCGTATCCTCCAAACACCACTCAAAACCCACATAAGGCATAACCCCCTCCCTTCCATAACCCACCTGCAGCTCAACATTTTTCATCAAATTAGACGTCTTAATCTCTAAAGGTCTATGAAAAATCTGGCGAGGCCGATCATCAATATAATTATCACGGTTATGAAGAGTAAATACATTCACACCATCCCACTGAGTATACAAAACCCCAAAAGTAAAACGACCATAAATATCAGAACGACTCGATAGCCGAATCCCAGGAGACAAAGAGCCCTTATCAGGAAGAAAACCCACAGTCCTCGTCAGAAAAAGATACCCAACAGAAACACTAGTACCCGGATCGCTTACCTGAAAATCCTTCTCAATCGCATAAAACCTTCTAGGCTCATAAAATTCTACACAAGCCAACCTTTCCGAAAAGGGCAAAAAAGAGAAAAAAAGAAGCAATAGACGTCGTTTCATTTAATGCGTGCTCAATTCAAGCAGCAATAATACAACAAACCCAACACATAATCAATTTTAATAAAATAGTTACAAAACGATTAATAAAAACAATTCTAACTCCGCAGTCCTAAAGAACAACTCTTCTCATCGCTTTGATCAATCAATGGTTCCGCTCCAGGAAACTGCTCATACACCTTCCTCCACTCCTCACTCGCTTTCTCAAAGTCAATCATCTCCCGAAGCTCATCAAGCGAAGCACTTTCCAAACACTCCAGCGCCCTAAAAATCCCCCTCACAGAATAATTAGGTACCCCCTTTTCCTTCCGCGCAAACCCAGTAGCCTCCCCCTCCACATGAAGGATCACATCATAGCGAAACTTCGTCAATTCATTCTGCACAATCCCTTTTTTCAATCGCATCTCAACATGAGAAATCCGTTGAAACTTCCCCTTCAACCCCTCAAAAAATCCCGGATCAACCGAAAGCTCCATATCATTCGCCTTCCGCATCACAATCCCCTCTCGAATCCCCCTCTCCCCTCGATAAATCTCCACCGAAGCATAAAACGCCTCTACAAGACGACGATCCCGTACATCCCCAATAAAAATTACTCCTCCTGAAGCAATCTTTTCCACAATCTTTCCAATCACCCTCTCCAAATACTCAAGACTCGGAAAATACTGCACCACCGAATTCATGATAAACATATCATAGTCTTCCTCCCCAAAAGCCGTCCCATCATCCGCTTCCCGCTGATAAAACCGCACACACTCATCAGAAACATTGTCCCTTAAATAAGCAATCGCCTCCCCAGAAAAATCCGTCGCACAATACCTCTCACACCCCTCCAAAAGCGGGAACATGATTAGCCCCATTCCCACACCAATCTCATAAACCTTCCGCGGCGCAAACTCCTGAATCCTCCCCACAGTCTCCCCTATCCATGCCTCCATCTCCTCACGCGGAATCGCCTCCCCCGTGTAACTACTCTGCCACCCCATGAAACGGTTTCCCTCCTCAGCCCCCTTCCGATAACACCGATCAAAAATCCCCCTCCAAACTGCTACATGCCGATCATTCATTAACAATTCCTCACTAAACCCTCACACTATAACCCCCCTCCAAATAATTTTTCTAGAACAGTTGGCTTTTTAACCCCTACAGTGTAACTTGCAAAGAAACCCTCAATGCCATGGCCAAAGTCAACCGCCCCAACTTCTACCTCTTCTACATCCTACTCTTCATCTACGGCGACATTGCCTGCGAAAATTACATCTTCCGCTCGTACAATTCTTTTGTTCCCTCAATCGAGTTTACTTTATTTGTTGGCACACTCTTATTACAAGTCATCGCAGCTCCTATTCAAGCTGCCCTTTCAGACTTATATTGCAGAAAAAAAAGTTTGGTTATTGCGCTTTCTTCCTCTCTATTTGCAATCATTATTCTTCTGTTTTTTAATCTAAATATTTTAGCGTTTGTTCCTGTCATATTCTTTCTCAGCTTCGTAAAAGGTGCTTTTGGAAATACAATCCCTTTATCCCTTGCAGCGATCGCTGACACACAAGATAAAAATTATCGATTTTCATTTGGATTATCAACGCTTGCTTACACACTTGCTTATCTTATGATGATCTTTGCCGTTTTACTTCTTACTGAAACAACAGCTAATTTGATTGTGATTTGTCTTTACGTGTTTCTCGTCTTTATTGCTGTAAAACTGTTCAAGGATATCCGAGACAAGGACATCCATACTATACACAAAGCCCCCCTTTTCAAACTTCTTCAACACGAAATGTCTTTAGTTTTTGGAGAGCTAAAAAAAAGACATTTTCAAAATGCCATTATTGCTTTTCTGCTTTGGGAGATCTCTGTCTACTGCGTTCTTTTGCTATATGTAGATTTCGATGTGAGCGAATTTCGATTAATCTCCATAACAATGATGCTAGGTTATGGAATAGGAATTCTAATCTTGAAATTATTTGGAAATATTTCCGATAAACTTATGAGCCGAATCGGTTATCTTTTAGGAAGTTTATCTCTACTCCCCTTTTACTCTCACTTTTTTCTCCATGAAAGACTCGTTTTTAAAGTCCTTGCAGGCTGTTATTTCTTTCACAGCGTAGGCATGGCAATATTACCGCCTACCCTTTTTGCAATGTTAGCCAAAGGAGCTAAACAGCATGAACAAGGAAGAATTTATGGAATTATCGAATCTGTTGACACGATTGCATTTTTATTCTCCTCAGTTGCCGTACTAATATACGGCTTTGCAGACCTTAGCCTCATATACATTATTAGCCTTTCATTCATTACAATTGTTTTCTCTTGGTTTCCATTTAAAATTTACGAGAAATTAAGACCAAAAGAAATAACACAAAACAACTAAATATTAATCTAAAATTTAATATTGAATTTAATTTTCTTTTGTTGCATTATGTTTTCCATTCAAGACGCTGAGGTGAAAAATGGGAAATCAAAGCAACTTAGACCTAAATGCTGATCAGTATACAAAAAATTCAGAGATTCAACTAACTCTTGCCGATAAGCTCTTAGAGAATTACCCCATCAAAAAAAACGCAAAGATTCTAGACATCGGATGTGGAGATGGTCGAATCACTTCCGACCTTGCACATAAAGCGCCCAATGGCAAAGTCATCGGCCTAGACGCCTCACAAAATATGATCGAATACGCACAACAACACTACCCCAAAAACAAATGTCCAAACCTTGAATTCGTTTTAGAAAAAGCAGAAGAACTTTCAATCACAGAAAAATTCGATCTCATCGTGTCATTTAACTGCTTCCATTGGGTTCGACCCTGGAAAGAAGCCTTAAAACGCTTCTACGACATTTTAAACCCAAAAGGCGAAATCCTCTTCCTAACTTACCCCCTAGAAAACCCTTTCTATAAACCATTCATCGAAGCATCAAAACACTTCCCAGAATTCATCGACCAAGCCGCGCACACAACAATGTTCTCCTC
>JAGROF010000051.1 GCA_020440405.1 Chlamydiia bacterium | reverse complement strand
ATCGGTGAGGTTCATCGCCTGCTCGATGTCAAACCCAAAAAACTTCAACGTGCGCCGGAGAAGATCTTCAAACACATAGGTCCGGAGGTTCCCAATATGGGCGAAATTGTAGACGGTCGGACCGCATGTGTACATTTTTAGGACTTTTTCGCCCTCTCTAAGAGTGATCGGTTGTTTTGTGCGCGTTTCGGTATTATAAATCTTAAGCATGCATCTCTTCCACAAGTTCTTGGATCCGTCTTAACTCCACTTTTCCTGTTCCCGTTATAGGAATCTCATCGATTTTGTAGCTGGCTGCCACCTTGACAATGCGTGCAAATCCTTCCTCTTTGAGGACTTGATTTACCGTCTGGACCTCCATCTCAAAAGTCGCAAAGAGGATCAAAAGGGGCCGCTCCCCAACTTTTCCTCCAATTGCAAGCTGAGGCGTTTCTGCCTCTGGCTTGATGAGCCCTTCTTTGCGGGAAAATGTCGTGAGGGCTTCTTCCATCGCGCTTAAGCTTACCATTTCTCCCCCGATTTTGACAAAGCGCTTAAGCCTTCCCCCTAGAATAAGGGCTCCCTCTGGCGAAAGATGGCCAAGATCACCACTTCGATACCACTTTTTTCCATCTATCTCGATGAAAGGGTTTGAAGCTTCTTTCCCCAGGTAACCTGTAAAGACGCTCGGTCCACAAATACAAATCTCCCCCTGTTGATCCTCAGGAATTTTTTTTCCTGTTTCGGGATGAATAACGCAGAGTTCAATCCCGGGAAGGGGCTTTCCGACGCCCTGGGGATCTTCCCCTAAGCGGTTGATCGTCACAATAGGAGAGCATTCGGTAATTCCATATCCTTCGATCATCTCCTTGTCTTTGCCTAACCGCTTGACATGCTCAAACAATTCAGGGGGGGCTTTTTCAGCTCCTGCAACAAAGAGTCTGACGCTTTTGAGTTGCCGGGGCGAGGCCACTCGAAACAGATTGCGATAAAAACTCGGCGCTAAACACAAAAGGGTAATCTTGCGATAAAAACAGTCGCGGGCAATCCCATGGCTATCGGTCGGATCGGGGGCAAAAAAGACCCGAAGCCCCGATAAGATTGGCAAGAGTCCCGTCACCGAAAATCCGAACGAATGAAATGGAGGGAGCGCTCCATACAAAATATCTTCTTTCTTGAGGGTGACACACTCGAGCCCGGCTCGCTGGTTGCTTAGGATATTGTTGTGGGACAATGGAACAGCTTTCGGATAATTTTCCGTTCCACTTGTAAAAAGCAACACAGCTGGATCCTCTTCCTTGATCTGATGGAGCGCAAACCGCTTCATGAGCGCTCCTTTCTTTTTCCGGGAAAGCAAGAGACCACTCACCTTATTCCAGATCGAGATTCCTTGACGAAAGTCTTCCAAAAGGACTAAGTTTTCTTCAAGATTTCCGAGTTCCAAAGTGTCAACACGCTCTAAAAATCGGCGGGAACTTAACACAGTTTTTATCCCTAATAAATCTTTGGCAAAATTCAGCGTCCGCTCTCCTGCCGTCCAATTGAGCATCACAGGAACTTTTCCCGCAAAGAGCAGTGCCAAAACAATCACCTGACATCCAAGTGTCGAGGGCAAAAGCACTCCAACATACTTATCAGGCATTTCGAGAAACTTGCGCGCAAGAACGACAACACCCAACTTTAGCTCGCGGTAGTTCATAATTTTTGTGACAGCATCGCCACATGCCATTGCCTTTCCCATCCGATCAGCCGTCTCCAAAAAGCACTCTGGAATCGTTTTCCCTTCAGGAAACTTGACTCTTGGGCGAAACGCCTCCTCCGGCCATTCATAATGCTTTAAGTTCGCTGTATCGATCTTAGGCTTGCTCACACTTCCTTCAACAATCAGAAAAAGAACATCGTAAACAGTTTTTAAAGCCCCTGGCTGGGTGGTCTCCACATCAAACCGCTGATCGATAAATGCATGCACGCTGGCTAAATCTAATGAATCAAGCCCTAAATCCCGAGACAGGTCCATCTCTTCTTTGATCTCTTTCATCCCAGAAAGCTTTGTCAGCTCCCGATAAAGCTCCTGGCGAATCGCATCGGGAACATCCAGCTCCTTCTTTTCCTTGGGACGCTTCTCCTCTTTTGTCACGACAGGAACCACACGTGAAAAACAACTATACGAAACAAGGCGCAGTGGCTCTGACTTAAGCACTTCCCCTTCATCACTGGGGTATCGATTGTACCAGTTTTCAAGATACTGATTCAGTTCCAAGCGGGTCCCCTGCTTCGGAAAATCATCCGGAGCCTCTTCAAGTTCAATGGTCACTTTCCGTTTGGGAATGAAAAAAATTCCATTTTTTAGGGCAACCTTAAACCCTTGCTTCACCATCTCCCAAAAATCGGGAGACTTCCCGGTGAGCGCACAAGAAAATGAACTCCCCCAAAGCCCATTCACTCGCATTAAAACCACCTTGGTCTCAGGACAAACCTCTAACAACCGATGAATAAACGAATTCCCTCCAATTGTCTCATATCCTTCCCGTTTCAAGTGACCCGAAGGGTAAATCAAATAGTTATCCCGTTTCCGAATCCCCTCTTTCACACTTTGCAAACACTTTTCGACCTGTTTGATCTTCCAGGAATTTGCTGAAAGCTCAAAGTTTGGCATTGGAAGCGCGCGAATCATATCCATAAAAAACCGAGCCCCTCTCAAATAATAAAAGTGTTCAATCACTAACGGACGAGGACGAAACCGGCGAGCCAAAAGAGTATAATTGATCAAAGTATCGACTTCAGCCGAATGGTTCGGAAGAAAGAGATATCCCCCTTTTCCTTTTAAGCGCTCCAAGCCTTTCACATTGATCGCATACCGCATGCTGAGGAGCTTGAAGATAAGATAGGAGCCGATCCAATGCACGATTCTTCGCATTCTCCCGATCATACCAGCTCCCCCCCATTTGAGACAAAATTCAAATTTTTATTTTATACACTGATTTTCACAATTAACTTAAAATCAATGGGTTGATGAAAAATTACACTGGAATTTCATTGACAAATAATTCCTATATTGAGATAATCAAATTATATGGCGTTAGTGCGCTCACATGTAATTAAAGACGAAATTCAGAGTCAAAGAAGCTGAGATCCCGGGAATACTAAACGACAAAAAAAGGGAGAAGATGTCTTTAAAGAACATTAATTTGACGCAAAAACGTCATTTTGAGTAATCCATTAGGATGACTTTTTTTAACAAACAAGGAGCCTCATTATGGAACCTGTAGGACCAAGACAAACACACCAAACAAACCTTTCAACAAATATGAGAGGCGTTTCAGACTCAACAAAAGGCGTTGGTGTCATTGCAATGACCCAAAGTGTCATTCCAAACTCTCAACTGAGAGGGGATCATGAGTATGACATTGCAGAAAGAGGAAACTCCAGCGCAGACCGCATGAGAAAAGCCTTACTCGGCGGTTAATGCACAGCTAGAATACTCCATGACCACTCTCCCATTTCCTGTCCCTCTTCGGACTTAGGGAAATGGAGAGTGACATTGACTCCAAGGGTTGCAACGCACGCACCATCCCGATTCATATCAATGATTTCATACATTGATGTTCCTTTCACAACAAAATGCTCTACTTCTGTTGTTGTCAAAGCAATAGGAGACTTTTGCCCTCGGGCTCCTCGCAGGACAAACTGATCGGTTTGGAAATGCATTTGGAGACGCTCAAAAGGCGTTGCAAAGATTTGAACTTCAAGCTGGTTCATCAATCGCACCGCTCTTTCTGGAGGAAGCAGGTGAGTTTCTGTTAACTCTTTGTAGATCTGCGCGATCGTATAGGGGTGTCCGAACCAGCCATTACTTCCATCGTACACATACCCATCGACCATTAACCCGTTCGCATAATTTCGCTCAAGTTGTCCAATGATTGACTCCTTGGGAAATTTATCATTACTTGCAATCATTGCATGATCTGAGAGGGTATAGGTCTGCTTTTGAAGTGCTGTTAAAATACGCTGATATTCTGAAAGGGTTCTTACGTACTTTGGCAAGAAAATTGCTGACTGCTCGTCTCTTTTTTCAACCCGGATCTCTTTGACTCTTCCCCTGCGCTGAATCTCTCGAATCTTCTCCTTTGAAAGAGATAGGATCAGTTTTACAAGGCAAAGAGCAGGATGGATGCGGTACTTAATCGGTTCGGTTCCTTTAAGTTGAAGCGTCGGCGCTTGCACGCTATCCATCACAGCTTGAAGCTCCTCAGCAGGGATATTCAACCCAAAAATCTCTAAAAGATGCATGATATCAGAGACGATATTTTGCCCTCCTCCCCGGTCAAAGTCATCTTTACATCCTGTATTGACAAAACGCACATCAAAATCGCTTTTGATCCCTTCCCTCTGGTAATAATAAAACAGAAGAATAAAGACCTGCCATTCTGTCGTCCGTTTGTCTGCTGGCAGCCCTCCATAAAAATCGAAGGAGTCTTGCTGCACGTTCACTCGACTATTAAAAAAGACTCGGTGAATGAAATCGCAGATCTCTTCCATCTTCTTCCGATAATTAATATCTTCTTGGAGGCGCAAAGGGAGACGGTTTAAACGGTGCCCTTCGGTTTGATAGAATGAGTCAATCAATCGTGTTTTGAGCTCCTCAAATGTGAGCGCTCCCTTTTTAAAGAGGGTATTTTCGACCGATTGAAAAAGGAGCAGGAGATTGGGCTGTTCTCTTTCAAGCTGGACCAACGTTTGACAGCGAACATCCTCATTTTCCGGACATCCATCATCTTGAAGACGTTGATGCGCTGCATAAAGGACAAAGCCATCGACACTCCGCAAAAACTCTCGATAGAGAGGATCGATGATGACCCCCTTTTGCGGATCCCATTTATTCGGGGTCGCATGGCGGAGGTAGCCTATCCCATCTTCTTGATTGCGCAATTGCGGAGGATTGATCATGAGATAATGTGACCAACTCATGGAGCCATATAGTTTAATCTGGTTACAGGTCCACCAGTCGACACGCATTCTAGGATTTGAAACAGCAATCTCTTTATTGCGCTGGACAAAAGTTTCCACAAAATTCTGCAGAGTCACTGGATCATGAAACCCAATATGCTGCGCCACAAAATCTTCCTGAAAAGATTGAATCCTTGGGGTCATACGCGCGATTGCCATAGCTTGACATACTTTAGCAACCTCTGGAGTTTTCTCAGCAAGGATCAATGCTTCATGCGCGGCAACAAATCGTTCATACTGCTCCTTTGCATCCTTTGCAGAAGAGGGGCGGGTCAAATAAAAAAGTGCAGCTTCAAGCTCTTGAGACCCTTTAGTATCTTCTAAGTCGACTCCTCCTTCTCGCAAGAGAAAGCTATATTCATTCAGCAGATTGCGGAAAAGCATGAGCCGCATCAGTTCTCCATACGTCCCAAAGAGATGCTCATTCGATACTCCAATTTCGGGCATGCAAGAACGCTCTACTAAAACAAAGTCCTCTACATCCCCTGCTCCTGGAGGCCTACGAATCTCTTCTAAAAAGTCTATAGGAAGGCGAGGATAGTCTGGCTGAAGATAGTCGTCCCGAGGCCCTCGCAAGGTCTGATGAAGCACGCGTTGTTGCTCCCATTCTCTTTGCTGAGCCGCTCGGAAGGGAGAAGGACCTTCTAGCGCCAGAGACCTTTGATAGTCAGGCAACCTTCTTGCACGTCCTAAAAGGGCATTGCAAGCTCCCAAGTAATTTCCAACCGCTACAGGATTGTGTAAATCCACTTCAATAACAAGCTGCCGCCCTCCAAGGAAAACCTCTTGCCTTAGCCATTGCACCTCTTGATTTTGAAGGGCCCGCAAAAACTCGCTGCGAAGCAGCCGAACCCTATCTTCCACTTCATGTCGCTGAGCGCCTCCTCTCCTTACCAACTGCATCTCTCCAACTGGTGGTACTTCTTCAACAGCAATGGGATCTTCCTCTACATGAGGAGGCTCAGGGTCTTCTACTTGTGGAGGAGGAATAGCTGGAGACTTGATCAAGGGCCCAGATACGAGCAAACTGAAGGCTAAATAAGAGGTAGAGATGCCAGTAAAGGCTAGTGAAGCAGGGGTATTTCCTTTGAAAGGGGTAATCTTTTTTTGAGTCCGTTTTTGAGCCTGCTCAATCGCAAGTCTTGTGATCGCTGTCAACGCCGACGTGATGACAAGTACCTTCAAAATATTGTAGAACTCTATCTGCTTTAAAAAAGCCGGAGAACGCAAACGTGCTGCTTCCATAAATTACACCTCAAAATCGAGGGAATTATACAAAAACAAAAACTTATTTCATAATTAAAAATAAATTAAAAATAAGACTATTGATTAATAAAATCTTTAACGTCGCTGACTTTCCAGGTATATGAGCCAGACTCTTCTCCAGCCTCATCCTTA
The DNA here is from genome assembly GCA_020440405.1 of Chlamydiia bacterium. Classification (GTDB taxonomy): domain Bacteria; phylum Chlamydiota; class Chlamydiia; order Chlamydiales; family Simkaniaceae; genus Neptunichlamydia. The sequence goes on along the minus strand of JAGROF010000051.1, from coordinate 817 downwards.
GGAATCGAAAGTTGGACAGTGACTTCGATGTCACACAGATCTGTTTCGCCTTCCTTAAACTCAAGGACGCACTTCCCTGTGATCTGAAAATGGGTTTCTGTGATGGTCAGATCCATCGATTTCCCCTCCTCTTTCTGGGCTACTGCTCCCGTTGGAAGAACGGGAAATAGCGCCCGCGAAATATCAACAGTTGGATCCGCAAACATTTGGTATTCGAGCTGATTCAATACTCGGACAGCACGCTCTTCAGAGAGGCCATGGGTTGCCGTCAAAAGTTGAAAGAGTTCATCTCCTGTATTTCCCTCTGCCCGCGGTGTAGAATTCAGGGTGATGCGTTGATAACGCGGATCATTGAGCTGAGCAAGAATCGCTCCTTTTGCCCCATACTGCCCCACATTTCTCCTGACTAGCGCTTTGTCTTCATTCTTGAACTCTTCCTCTCGGATCTGAGTCAAAAACTGATAGAGGTTGACACTAGTAGGAACAGAGGTTTGGCGAATACTAAAAGAAATATAAGCCATCACAAGCGTTGCAAACGCCAGATTCGGAGCAACATCTCCCTTCAAGGGAGCGATTTTCCAGTTAGTGAGTTTAGCAGCTTGATCCATGGTGAGTTTTGTCACGACAGATAAAACAGTCGTGATCAAAGCCACTTCAGCGACCTGCCAAAGCTGGCGATTTAAAACAATTCCTTGATACCTGCCAATGGCTGCATTTTCCATAATTTTCCTCGTTATTCTGACCGGAAGTATAACTCAAAAGTTTTTTAATCGAAATGATTAAAATAGTGATTATGAACCTATCCCGATATTATAAA
>JAGROF010000050.1 GCA_020440405.1 Chlamydiia bacterium | reverse complement strand
AGATAAACTTCTAACGCTTCAATTGTTCCTTGGTTATCAACCCCAGTGTCTAAATCTTCAAGGGAGGGACGGATCAGAATCCCTTCATCAGGACGAAGCAATATTTCTTCCCCTCCGCCTAAAAAAACCTTTCCTGACCCTGCTTTAACGGTTCCATGATTTGAAACATGGTATCCCAGCAAAGTGACAGACCCTGCTGTCGTTTCAATCATCCCATAGTTTGTAATTATTCCTTTTTCTTTTCCCAAACGAAAAAGAAGCTCATCTTTGGCAAATACCTCATCACTCACTAAATCAAGGGTAGAGGCCAAAAAGCTTGCTGCGTTGATCACCGCCTCTTTCCCGATCAAAATCCCATTTCGATTTAAGAGGTAAACCGAGCCGTTTGCTTCTAGCCTTCCCTGGATATCGCTTGGAGTCTTCCCTTGAACGCGGTTGATTGTGCAACTTTTAGCATTTGGCATTTTAAAGGCGACTTTTTCTCCCTTTCCGATCGAAAAGGAGTCCCAATCCATCCAGGTATTGTGGTCTGTTGTAATTTCTAAGCCTTTCTTAGAAGAGTGCGTTTTAGCACTCCCTTTGATGCACTTTCCCCCCTTGGGCAAAGCAAATCCAGAAGCAGTAAAAAGTAAAGCAGCAGCGAAAACTATCGGCCCTTGAAAAAATCTCTTCATAATTTTCTAATAACTCAAAATTAATGAAAAATGCAATCGCCCAAGATCATCCCCAATAATGGAGTTTTTATGCAGTTTAAAGCCATAATCCACTTCACTTGAAAGATACCGACCCATCAAATACCGCGCTCCTACCCCCACACTCATCAAATACTCGTGATCGGGTTCATCCTCTTCCTCTTTATGATTTTTCCCTACTCCATAGTCAAAAAATATCAGGAATTTTAACTCATCCCTGACTCGATTGCCTTTCCTTAAGAGAAAAGGAGTTGAAGGGAAAAAGGCTTCAATATTCAATAAAAAGGCATTGTCAAAGCTGACAACACGCTCACTGTATCCTCGCACGGTTTCGACACCTCCCAACCAAAACTGCTCACTCGGCAAAAGGTTCTCACTTGCAGCCTGCCCTTGAAGATCGACTTCAAGCTCGAAGTTTAGCGGGAGGGTGAAAAAATTCGTTAGCTCTGCACGCCCATAGACATATTTGTTTTTTGCTCCGTCGCGCAGCGTCTGAAATGCCTCATTGCTTTGATCAGAAACCATCTCAAAAGGAGAAAAGTAGATCTCAAGATTGTAAGCCGTATCAACAATAGGATGACTATGGCTTCCATTCCAACCGACCGTAAACTGCGTCAGATTCACCAAGTCTCCAAAACGGGAAGGAGTGCCCTGCAAGTTAAGGGTATTATTCGTTCGTTTAAAATCGAATCCAAAGGAAATATCATTGAGAAGTTTTCTCCAAACAGGCAACGGGATGATATAACGACCACTCCCTTGAATAGAAAACCCCTCTCCTCTTTGAGAGATGGGAAGCTTTGCATGAACAGTTGAATACCCCCCAAAAGCCATGAATAAATGTTGCCAGGGAAGGGGTGCGGTATAATTCACTGAGTGAGCTTGAAAGGCGTGAAAATCTGATGAAGCTGTATATTGATAAGAGAGAATATGGCCGAGAAAAAAAGCATCTCCCCAGTTAAAACCAGTAAATAAACGGTTATTCCCTGTATCACTTAACCCTGTATTGTCAATTCCTGCATACACCCTTAATGGAAAGCGATCTCGTGTAATCAATTCAATATCAGTTGTTCCAATTTGATCCCCAGGCGCATAAATCGCATCAACGTGTTGGAAAGGATTACGATTGATAAAGGCAAGACTTTGAGCCACCTTATCCTGCCGAATCAATGCTCCAGACTGAAGCTTCATTTGTTTTGCAAGCTTTTCTGATTTTACCCACCGATTGCCATCGACTTTGATAGCTCCTAAGCGTCCCTCCACAACAATCAACTCAAGATTTCCCTGAGAAAGATCTTGCTCTTCAGCAATGACTTCAAGGAATGGTGCATGATGTGATTTATAATAAGAGACAATCGCTTGGCGGATAGAGTGGATCAAGTCCTCATTGATCTCCTGTCCCAAATATTGCTCAAGTTGATTCTTTAAGTCTTGTGGTTTTCCTGGAACTTGAAGATGGTGGATCGAGATTCCTTCTAAGCTTTTAGAAGGAGGACTCTCTTTATGCTCCCAATTAGAAAGGGTAATGGATTTTAAATCCACTGCATAACAGGTCATCCAACTACAGACTACAAATAGACAAAAAAGACTTCGATATAACAGCACAATCAGGAGCCTAAATTTCAAACATTTTATTAAAATGCTTGTAACACATCTCCTTAAAAAAGGGATAGAAAAATGCCTCAGAAAGCTTTTTTAGCCGAAATAGGTGGCGAGACCTTCTTGGGTCGGCTTCATCGATTTTTCCCCTTTTTGCCAATTGGCAGGGCAGACCTCTCCATTTTCTTCGTGGAAAATCAGAGCATCCAGAAGGCGAAGGGCTTCATCAACAGAGCGCCCAAGAGGGAGGTCATTCACAAGTTGATGACGGATGGTTCCTTCTTTATCGATGAGAAAAAGACCGCGGAAAGCAACCCCTGCTTCTTCATTGAGCACATGGTAATCGCGAGCAATACTCTTATTCAAGTCTGCAACAAGAGGATAATTCACCCCTTCGATTCCCCCTTTTGATTTTGGTGTATTGACCCATGCCAAATGACAAAATGCACTATCTACAGAACATCCAATCACCTGCGCCCCTCGCGCTTCAAATTCCCCTAACTTTTCCTGGAAAGCATGCAACTCTGTCGGACAAACAAAGGTAAAATCCAACGGATAGAAAAAGAAAACCACATACTTCCCTTGAAAAAGATCTAAAGAAAAGTTTTCATTGATTTTGTCCTTTGCTACAGCTGCTGCTTTGAAATAGGGAGCCTTTTTTCCAATCAGTAAACTTGTCATATATTCCTCCGTTAGTTCGTTCTATGAATATTATACTCTAATTGAAGATTTCGCGGGCTTTGGGAAGCCAATTTTCATCCCCAATAGTGGTTGATGGACCATGCCCCGGATAAACAACAGTATCGGGGGGAAGTTTTTCGAGTTTTTCAAGAGATTTCCACATATCGGGGCGATTGGCCGTCGGAAGTGAAAGATTTCCAATCGCTCCTTTAAAAAGGGTATCTCCTGAAAATAATATTTTTTCTTTTTCCAAATAGAAGCACACACCACCAGGGGTATGCCCAGGCGTTTCAATTACCTTGAGCTCTAGATGTCCCACTTTCAGGATTTGCCCCTCTTTCAATTCATACTCAGGATCCACCCCTTCAATCTTTGTCATGAGAGGAACCCCATCGCTGCCAGGACGAATCACATTCTCTCGATCTTTGGGGTGCACATAGACAGGAATGCCAAAACTTCCTTTCACCTTTTTCAAATCTCCAATGTGATCCCAGTGAGAATGTGTCAGCAGAATCGCTTCAATCTTGATTCCTCCCGCCGCTTGCGTGAGCGCGTCAAAGCTCCCTGGAGCTGGATCAATAAAAACTCCTTTACCCGTTTCTGTGCAGGACAAAAGGTAAGCATTGGTTTCAAAAGGGCCTGAGGGGAAACATTGCACTTGGGACATAGTCATACCTTAAAGGAGTGCACCGGAGAGGACTCGAACCTCTAACCTCCTGGTCCGTAGCCAGGTACTCTATCCAATTGAGCTACCGGTGCAGAATCTATTTATTGTGCGGGAGAAATCCTTTTCTCGCAAGAGAAAATCCTATATACTATTAGGAGATGATTGATTGGGAAAAGCAATGGGAGCTGCATGCTCCAAATTTTTTGAATGGATACGCGCATGTTTCCTTGCAGGAGTTTGGGAGTGTCGATCAAGCATTCCGGATGATGTCTGGTCCGGGGTTTGGCGATCTTTCTCATCCTACTACGCGGATCATGCTCACTCTCATGCCCCATACCATCGATCAACCTGTGATTGATGTGGGGTGCGGAAGTGGTGTCCTTTCCCTCGCAGCTAAACTGTCCGGCGCGCCTGAAGTGTATGGAATCGACATCGATGACGCGGCCATTGCTCATGCCAAACGCAATGCCGAACTTAATCAGCTCAATTGCACTTTTAGCACAGTTTTGCCTCTAGTCCCTTCAAATCCTCTTATCCTGATGAACATGATTTCTTCAGAACAAAGGCACGCTTGGGAAGCGCTTCCTAACTTTAGAGGAGTGGAGCTGATCGTATCTGGATTTCCCATCGAAGAAGCTCCCCCACATTATGGGAAAATTCTCCGGGAACTTTCATTAGAGGGATGGAAGGGTTATCACATAAAAAAAGAGGGGTAAAAACCCCCTCTTTTTTTTACATCATTCCCATTCCGGGCATGCCACCCATACCGCCCATGCCAGGCATTCCTCCCATTCCGGGGGGCATTCCTCCTTCGGCAGGAAGTGCCTTTGGCTGAGGCTTATCGGTAATCATACACGCAACAGTGATCAGCAGGCTGGCAATCGATGCCGCATGCTTAAGCGCACTCTTTGTGACGAGAACAGGATCGGTGACTCCTGCTTTGAGAAGATCTTCAAAGGTATCAGTCAATCCGTTATACCCAAACGCTCCTTCTCCTTCAAAAACCTTTTCTGCGATCAGGTTGCCTTCCTTCCCGCAGTTATTAGCAATCGCTGTTGCAGGAGCAAAAGCAGCCCGCCGCACGATTTCAAGTCCAATGATTTCTTCCCCTTTCAGTTTAAGGGTGTCAAGCACTTTGACTGCACGGAGAAGGGCAACGCCTCCTCCAGGAACAATCCCGCCGATAACCGCAGCACGTGTCGCATGCAGCGCATCTTCTACGCGTGCTTTTTTCTCTTTCATTTCGGTTTCTGTTGCTGCCCCTACATTGATGACAGCGACTCCACCTGCAAGTTTTGCTAAGCGCTCTTCAAGATTACCTCTTTCATAGTCAGAGGTTGTATTGTCCATTTCATAACGGATTTGCTTGATCCGCTCTTGAACAGCCTGATGATCTCCCGCTCCATCAATAAGCGTGGTCTCTTCTTTCCCGACTTTAACCGTTTTGGCCATTCCCAAAACTTCAAGACCAACATCTTCTAAGCTGAGCCCAACATCATCAGAAACAAGTGTCGCACCCGTTAAAATCGCAATGTCTTGTAAAATTGCCTTGCGGCGGTCTCCAAATGCAGGAGCTTTAACCGCACAAAGAGGCATTCCTCCTTTTAGCTTGTTAATCACAAGCGTTGCTAAAGCTTCTCCATCGATATCTTCCGCAATAATCAAGAGCGGCCTTTGTCCTTGCTCCATGACTTTTTCCAAAATCGGAACGAGTTCTTTAGCGTTGGAAATTTTCTTATCCGTAATGAGAATCTGAGCCTTTGAAAGTTCTGTTGTCATCTTCTCAGCATTCGTCACAAAGTAAGGAGATAGGTAGCCTTTATCAAACTGCATCCCTTCGACAACATCCAAAACAGTCTCGATTCCTTTCGCATCGGCAATCGTAATCGTTCCATCCTTTCCTACTTTTTCCATAGCCTCAGCAATCATTTCTCCAACTTCAGCGTCATTGTTTGCAGAGATGGTGGCGACTTGTTTGATTTCTTCATGCTTGCTGACAGGGGTGGCAAGACGATCTAGCTCTTCAATCATCGATTGAACGGCCTTATCAATCCCTCGCTTGATACTCATCGGATTAGCGCCAGCAATAACATTTTTCACCCCTTCTTTAAAGATCGCTTCCCCTAGAACGATCGCTGTAGTTGTTCCATCTCCAGCAACATCAGAAGTTTTTGAAGAGGCTTCTTTAACAAGCTGTGCTCCAATATTTTCGAACTTATCTTTCAGGACAATCTCTTTAGCAACAGTGACGCCATCTTTTGTTGAAAGGGGAAGTCCCATTCCTTTATTAATGACAACATTACGTCCCTTAGGTCCAAGGGTTACGATGACTGCTTTTGCAAGCGTCTTCACTCCCTTAAGGATTGACTTCAGTGCACTTTCATTAAATTGTAACATTTTTGCCATCAGTTTTCTCCTTACTCTACAACTGCTAAGACATCATCTTCAGATAGAATGAGGAATTCTTCCTCATCCACACTCACTTCTGTTCCTGCAAAGGATCCAAATAACACTTGATCTCCGGCTTTGATCTCCATATTGGATACCGTGCCATCCTCCTGCATTTTTCCAGGCCCAACAGCCAAAACTTCTCCCCGCCTGGGTTTTTCTTGTGCCGAATCAGGAAGGAGAATTCCCCCTTTACTCATTTCCGCTTCCGATCGTTTAACAAGCAGGCGATTTCCTAGTGGCTTAAATTTTTTGAATGACATCGTATTCACGCTCCTAAGCAATAGTTTTTTTACACAAAATCATAGATGAGCTGTTTCTTTTTGTCAACCAACTTAGCACATAAAACCAACGATTGCTAGATAGTGTCATCGAATAATCTTTGCTGGGAGGGGGCTTTCTATGAGAAAAATTCAAGGCGCCCGATGGAAAGAGCCCCAGGTGGGCTCTTGAAGCAGGGCAACGCAGAAGTTTTCCATAGAAAGGTCAAAAACAGCATTGGGTATTTGACGACACTATCTAATATAAGAGGTATTTCTCGCGTGTTTTTTTAAACTGTTCACGCTCACTTTTTTGATAGGCAATCATTTTCCATGCGGCATACTGCTCGTGAAGCATGATCCGATAGATTTCATCATTTCCATTGGCGAGGCAAAAAAGTCTTTTTTTACTCCCATTCACTTTTTCAAGATATCCTTTGGTTTCTTTGGGATAAAGACTCTTTAAGATTCCCATGAGTAGATACTGCACACTGAGAGGCTGATACCTCCGCATATCGGTGACACGAATCAACACCCCATGGCAGTCGATCCCTTTCATCGATCCATAAAAGGGACGGTAATGAAAAGGAAAGAAGTGGACACCCGGAAGCTTTTGGCTATTGAGCTTTGCGGCAAAAAGATCTGCATCGATCCAAGGGGCTCCAATCACTTTAAAAGGAAGGGTGTAGCCCACACCGATATTGACCATTTCAAGTTCCCCTAAAATCCCTGTCGAAGCATAGAAAAGGGGAGTATCGGCTTCGGGAATATGAGGGCTTGTCGGAACCCAGGTAAGGCCCGTCTCTTTAAAAGTCATGGTCCGTTTCCATCCCTTCATCGGAATGACTTTAAGGTCACATCCAATCCGATATTCTCCATTAAAAAATGTGGCCAGCTCTCCAATAGTCATTCCATGACAGTAAGGGACATTGACATATCCAATAAAAGAGCGCCACTTGGGCTCTAGCATTCCCCCATCGATAATCAAGCCATTAATTGGGTTGGGGCGATCTAACACCATCACAGGAATCTTCCGCTTAGCGGCTTCTTCCATGACATAGAATAATGTCGTGGCATAGGTATAGGAGCGGACTCCGATGTCTTGGATATCATAGATTAAGACATCGATCCCTTCCAGCATGTCTGGAGTGGGACGCCTGGTTTTCCCATGCAAGCTATAAACCTTTAGCTTCCCAATAGTTCCATCCTCGATCTTTTCAAAAGCATACCCACTGCCCGACCATCCATGTTCTGGACTGAAAAGAGCAACAATCTTCACTCCCTCTTGTTTCAACACCTCAAAGGTTGGCGTCATGTGCTTATCAACTCCTGTGTGATTGCTCACCAGACCAACCCGCTTTCCCTTAAGGGACTTTTGATGTGCTTCCTGAACAAACACATCAACACCTAGATCCACCCCTCCAAAAAGAGGAAGGAAAAAAAGCAAAAAAACAAAAGACTTCATACGAAAAAAATCTTAGAGGAAAAAGGATTTTTCTTGTACAAGAACAGTTACGGGGAAGTGTATTTAGAGAATATTTGGTCGTAAATGTCTAATAAAGAAGTAGAATCAAAACATATGCATCAAGCGCGTGATCTCCTTGCCGCGTCAATGGGGGCCCCTATGTCTTTAGAAGACAGGGAGAAAAAAGCCATTGAGCTTGGTGCTTTGATTCTGTCTGAGTCCAATGCCACCCTCACTAAAGAGGAAAAGAAAAGGTATGGGGAACTCCATCGGATGATGAGCGATCCCGTAGGAAAAGTCTTTTTAACCGCCATGACGGATCAATGCTTCCGTTCAAAAAACAATCAACGCATTGCTAACCAAATGGTTTACCTTCTCAACCTTTATGGCATCCCCAAGTTCTTTTCTCCTTTTAAACGGCTACAGCTGTACCTCTTCAAAGTGCTCGGGGAACACTTTGCAAACATTCTTGTTCCAATTGCAATCTATACCCTCCGCAAAGAAACGTCATCGGTCATTATTCCAGGAGAAAAAGGTCCCTTATCTCGCCATATCAAAAAACGGAAAGAGCAAGGAATTCGCCTCAATTTAAACCATTTAGG
>JAGROF010000049.1 GCA_020440405.1 Chlamydiia bacterium | reverse complement strand
CTCATAGAAGACACTTCCTGAATGATCAGCTCGCGCAAGACACCCTCTAGGGGCCTTTTAGGAAAGTCGTTTACTTGGTTTTTTTAGAAAGATTATTTGACGATACAATCAAAAAAGTTTATACTCCTTCCTGTCTTTTGAGGTAGACATGGAAAGATTAGAAGGCTCTCGTTTAGGAGCTATTGGACAGTTTCTTTATTCCTATATTGACAGCTGCTTGCAGCGCATTGATGAATATGCAACAGTTGTTTTTCAAACAATCACTGCACGGTTTGAAGAGCGGGTCCTTCTTGTTGATAATGAAAAAAAAGAGGGCTCCAAGGAGGTGAATGAGGCGCGATTAAAGTACGAGCGGCAGCTGTGGGATGAGGGGATGCTTTCTAACATTTCCTTTCCTCAGATGAACTTTTCCCTTAGCCCAAGTGTGAATGTGATCCAGTGCGAAAGGAAAGAGCCAGAGTTTTATGTGAAGCTCCCTCGGGGGCAAATCACTCACTTTCCGCGTGTAATGCAAGAAAGGCTTTTAAATGTTGAGGAAGACCGTTTAGACATTTTTTTTGCGATTTATACGCTGGAGGAAGGAAAAAAAGAGTTGAAGCTATCGGTCCCTGAGTGGGCAAAGGAAGACTACCGAGTTCATGTGGGCTTTTATGGGGGGGATGGGGTCCGTCGTGGGTCGGGGAAAACCGTTCCGTGGCATTTTATCCGTGAGTTTCCGAAAGAAGAGGCGAAAGATTTGACAGTCCGTGTGACCGATGATGTCGGAGCCTTTATGATGGGAGCCTATCGCACAGATTGTCAAGGTCCTTTTCGAGGCGTTGCTGTTTATGGACTTGTCCTTGGGGAAGAGGGGAGAGGGAAAGTGATTCGAGACCTCCTCAAGGCGCAGATGCCTCTTGGAGAATTCATTCAAAATGTTGGCTCTGAAGTCACTGAAATTTTTACTTTCAACGATCAGTACCGAATCAGTTGACAAACCCCTCTAGATGCAGGTATTTTAGTACCTCAAAGTGTGACCGGGAGATTGCATGTCAACTGAAGAAATCCTTGCAGAGCGCGAGGAGTATAAATATGGCTTTCGGACAGAGATTGAGTCGGAGCTTTTTCCTAAAGGGCTGAGTGAAGATACAGTTAGGGCTCTTTCTGCAAAGAAAGATGAGCCAGAATTTCTTCTGGAGTTTCGGTTAAAAGCATTTCGGAAGTGGCTAGAGATGTCTCCTCCAAATTGGGGGCATTTAAAGATCGATCCCATTGATTTCCAAGATATCCGTTACTATGCTGCCCCCAAGAAAAAGCAAGAGCTCAGCAGTTTAGATGAAGTTGATCCCGAAATTCTCCGCACCTTTGATAAGTTAGGGATTCCCTTAGAAGAGCAAAAGCGTTTAAGCAATGTGGCGGTTGATGTCGTTTTTGATTCGGTGTCATTGGGAACAACATTTCACGAAACGCTTGAAAAGGCAGGGGTTGTCCTCTGCTCGATCAGTGAAGCGGTCAAAAAATACCCCGAGCTCCTTGAAAAGTACTTAGGGACAGTAGTGCCGATTGGAGACAATTTTTATGCGGCGCTCAACTCTGCTGTATTTTCTGATGGGTCATTTGTCTATGTTCCCAAAGGAGTGCGGAGCCCTATTGAGCTGTCCACCTACTTTAGAATTAACGAGCGGGAAACTGGGCAATTTGAGCGGACATTGATCATTGCAGAGCCGGGGTCTTATGTGAGTTATTTAGAAGGATGCACGGCACCAGCTTATGATGAGAACCAACTTCATGCAGCGGTTGTTGAGTTGATTGCTCATGACAATGCAGAGATCAAGTACTCGACGGTTCAAAACTGGTATGCAGGAGATCGGAAGACAGGAAAAGGGGGCATCTATAATTTTGTCACGAAACGGGGAAAATGCGCAGGGAAACGTTCGAAGATTTCATGGACCCAAGTGGAAGCGGGGGCAGCGATTACCTGGAAGTACCCCTCTTGTATTCTCCAAGGAGATGATTCGGTCGGCGAGTTTTACTCTGTCGCGTTGACAAATGGAAAAATGCAAGCAGACACTGGAACCAAAATGATCCATTTGGGGAAACGGACGAAATCGACCATTATCTCCAAGGGAATCTCTGCAGATGAATCGTCCAATAGCTATCGGGGGCTTGTGCACATTTCCTCCCGAGCAGACGGAGCGCGCAATTTCACGCAATGCGATTCGATGCTGGTGAAAAACAATTGCAGTGCGAACACCTTTCCCTATATCGAAGTCCATAACGACACTGCAGAGCTTGAGCATGAAGCCTCTACCTCAAAGATGAATGAGGAGCAGCTGTTTTACCTCCAATCTCGGGGAATTTCTCAAGAAGATGCGATTCAAATGATCGTAAACGGCTTTTGTGAAGAGGTGATTCGAGAGCTTCCTCTGGAATTTGCTGCAGAAGCACAAAAATTATTAACCTTAAAATTAGAAGGGTCGGTGGGATAAATGTTAGAGATCGAAGATCTTCACGTTTCAGTTGAAGGGGAAAAGATTTTGCGGGGATTTTCCCTCAAAGTCAATGCGGGGGAAATTCATGCGATTATGGGACCGAATGGAGCAGGAAAATCTACCCTTGCTAAAGTGCTTGCTGGACATCCTGCCTATGAGGTCACAGGAGGAAAAATCACCTATCTAGGGAAAAACCTCTTAGAACTTGAGATCGAAGAAAGGGCCCATTTGGGACTTTTTATGGGGTTTCAATATCCTGTTGAGATTCCTGGGGTGACCAATCTTCAGTTTTTGCATAGTGCTTATAATAGTAAGCAGAAAAGTCAGGGAAAACCACCTCTCTCGGAAGAGGCGTTTCGTACCCTTCTCCTCAGTAAAATGGAAGAAATGGAGATCCATCCTTCCTTTGCGGAGCGGGATGTCAATGGGGGGTTCTCTGGAGGAGAAAAAAAGCGGAATGAAATCCTGCAGATGGCGAT
>JAGROF010000048.1 GCA_020440405.1 Chlamydiia bacterium | reverse complement strand
TGTAACAGGAACACGGCCACTTCTAAAGGTGTGAGCAAAAAGGTCTTGTTGGGCATCGAAGCCTCCTAAGCTGTTTCCAATCGAAGCAACGGGGCGAGGCGGGTTGCCTTGAAGGAGGTGATGCAAGCGGTTAAAATCATCGGCATCGTAAGGAGCAACATGGAGAAGAACAGAAATAAATTTCTGGGCTGCAATGAGTTTGTTTTCTCCTTTTTGCTTTTTGAAGTCTAGATAGTAGGGAGTAAGGGCATTTTTGATTTTATCCTTCACTTCGGGGTCAAGCTTTCCGGTTTGAGCTTTTGCAATGAGGTTTCCAATGAGCTCTTTATAGGTATTGGAGATCGGCTCATCGAGCTGTGAGTAGTCTTGAGTTTTCTTTGCTTCTTTATAGTGCATAAGAGCGGTAGCAAAATGCGCCATCCATAAGGGAAGGGTAAACTCTTTAAAAAACTCTCGATCTTCTTCAAACGTTGTTGCAGAGTTGTGGTATCCGGCATTTTCCGCAAGATCTCGTGTGAATGTAGGGCCGCCTCTTTGCGTATAAAGGCTGGGACAGGTGTCACGTGGGACACGAATTACGGGCAGAGAAGGGTCGGCATCTTCTCGGGCCGGTCTGAGGACAATCCAGAGTTTTCCATGTCCCGAGTCCACTCCTTGGTCGACGCGATAGTAAACGGTTTCTCCCTTTGCATTGCGGTAAGGAGAGGGGATCAAAGCGCCAACTCTCCACGTTCCATCGCGGCTTCCTTCACTTCCTTCACTGCGCATCAGGTGTTTTTTCACCACGACCTTTGTTAGCATTTCAAAGAAGAAGCGGTCGAGTTTTTGGCGACTGACTTTTTCTCCAGGAAAAGGGTTTTTGAGCGTTTCAAAGACTTGGAGCAGTTCCTGCTGATCGACCCAAGGGCGAGGGGTGGATGAGTCACTGACCTCTCGGTTGTAAGATCCTTGGATCTGGGCTTCAAATTTTCTTCCTGTGTACATCCGCTCTTGCGCACGTTTCGATGTTTCAAGAACTTTGACAAGCTGATTCAGGTTGGTCTCTTCAGAAGGAAAGGCTGCAGCTAAATCTCGGAGGGTAGCGTCGCGTCCAAGCAAGCGGATAAGCCCTCGGACTTCTCGGTTGGTGAAGGGGTGCCCTTCCCCTAAAAGTGGAACATTCAAGTCGTCGTGACTTTGAATCCATGTGCTTATCCGCTTTTTAAGATCGATCACATCGCGGTGTTCGATGTTATTCATTCCAATGTTGCAGAGGTAAATATGTTTGGGTTCCAAATATTTGATCGTCTTAAAATCGAATCCATATGTCCGTTGGATCTCTTGGAGCTTTCTCTCCCCGATTTCTCGCGTTAAAAACTCCACATACACGCGAATCGTTTCTTGGTTTTCCTCTTCACGTCGCTTCATGTCTTCTCTTTGGTAGAGATGACGGATGGGAATTTGGGCTTTAGGGTATCCTTTTTTAATCTGGATTCTTCCATCCCTTAGAACGACACGAGGCCCTGTATATTTCCAAGAAAAAAGCTGAGATTCTGAAACAGGATGGCTTTTGAAGTAATGAGTCGCTGCAAGGGAAAATCCATCCAAGTAACTTGGGGTGTTTGTTTCTAGTGCAGGGAGAAAGGAGACATTAAGAGCATTTATGGAGGCAATCTCATGAGTAATAGCGCTCTCACTGAGCTTGATTTGATAGACTTGTCCTAGGTGCGTATGCGCTGTGACCTGCCAGTCAGTTCTATTGCTTGAAAAGAGGTCTGTGATGACACAAGGGGATTGTAATTTATCTGCTGCCAGCTTTTGGGCAGCTACCACAAGTTTGAGTCCATCTTCTGTCACACTGAGATGGGAGCTCAAGGGAACTAATTGGTTGCCAAAGCTCTGATAGACACCCTGTGAACCTTTCACAAGATCTAATGTCATGATTCACCCTTATTATATTTTGAAGTATATTATAACACATTTAATATTAAATATTAATATAATAAAAATTTTAAT
>JAGROF010000047.1 GCA_020440405.1 Chlamydiia bacterium | reverse complement strand
CCAGTTTCCAATACATATGACTGGGATGCCCCCCAATATTTCCTTCGGACATCATTAGGCATTTTGCTCGGTAATGCAAATTCTTGATGGTTGTCACAGCCAGTTCTTGAGGTGACCAGGCCACAATCCCCTCTTGATTATTTGCCTTCTTTTCTTGTACAACCTCTTGATAAGCTTCAAGAGACATCCGTGAAGAGCACACTGCTATGAGGCGAGTCCCCCTGATTAAAGCTTGCTCGCAGTATGTAAACACTCCTGTCGAAAGGATGCAATCTGGTGACAGAAAAACCATGGGAGCATTTTTTCTATTGGCTTCTTTAATCGCGTTTGAATGAGATTCCAAAAGGATTTTAAATGGACACTTTCCAGAGGCTATTTTGATTAATTTGAAATTCACACTCGCAGAAGCCTCAAGGCTTTGATAAATCCGCGAGCTTTTAATCTGCTCTTTTCCTGACTCATTTGTGTAGATAATATAGTCTGGCTTCTCAGATAACTCTCTTAAATTTCCAGAAGAAAGCTGCGTGGGAAGTGATAGGTCTAGAAACGTATTGATATACTTTTCCCCCCATACTACATTGATAATTTGAAGCTTCATACACTTATTTTATTATAACATCACAAGGATTTCTTACCTATAAGAGACCTACTAGAGCCCTCTTATTCATTCTTCCATTTTTAAGATCCACTCAATTTTTCGCTACATAAATTTGTTTTCTCTTAGAAACGTTCTCTTAATCCTAGGGTTTAGGGAAGATGTGGAAATTTAACATGGTTGTTAGCTGGTCAAAGAAAATAAACGCAGCAACGAGAAGAATGATGATCAGGAGGGGGCGGCCTCCGGGAACTCGATCTTTAAGGAGGTGCCCTTGTTGGTAACGACCAATCCAAGCCATCAACGCAGGGAGAATTCCAAAGAGCACAACCGCGCAGATTCCCCCGGCAAAGTTAATCGCTTGAAAAAAGATATTGGGGAATAGCAGGGCAAAACAAAGAGGGGGGAGGAGGGCAAGAAGGCACATTCCTATCGATTCGCGCTCGCGGTGTTTAATCTTGAAACCATCGCTCAGAAAGTTCGTTAAACTCAAAGCCTGTGCAAGAAAAGAGGTTAAAATAGCAAAGAACGCAAGACTCTGAGCAGAATGACCAATGACATTAGATCCTAGATAGGTACGAATCGCCTGAGCGGCATCGATATCAATCTTAAAACTATGAAGCACATCACTATAAGGTAAGATCCCCAGGGCAACAATTTCCCAAATCAGATAGATTACGCATGTGAAAAGAGACCCAGTAATAATCGCTCGCCGTACCCGTTTTCGATCCATGTCCATATATTTCATCAGAACGGGGATCATATTATGGTATCCGAAAGAGATGATCAAAATCGGAAACGTATAGAAGGAGTATTGGGGTTGCCAATGGAGCAGGAGACGGGGAACAACATATTCGATTCCTAAGAGAACCAGAAGAACAAACGAGACAATTTTCCCAATCATGAGATAACGGTTCAAATGATCGACAGGTTTCGTTCCCAAATAAACCATCCACCCAAAGACAATGACAAAGAATAGAGACCCTAACCAGTTTGGAATCGCAAGGTGAAAAGCATTGTGAAAAAAGAGAGACGTATGGTTTCCACTTGCCGAAATATAAGCGACTAAAAGCGCATAAAACAAAAAGAGGTAAAGAAGCCAGCAGAGAACCTTTCCTAATGGCCCGAGTGTTTTCTCAACCATGGAAATCAAGTTTACCGGTTTTTTAAACCACCCCATGATTTCCACCATAAGAATTCCTGTAATGAGCATGAATGCCCATGAAATGATAAACATCAGAAGAGAAGGGAAAAAACCAGGAATCCCTGTTAAAATCGGGAGACCCAACATCCCTGCACCAATACAACTTCCCACAATGAGAAGTGTCCCTCCAAAGACGCTTCCTTTCTTTGTGCTCATTACGACGACTTCATTTTCTCTACGGTTCGAACTTCCTGTCCTAGGCGGCCCAATTCATATCCATCATAGTCAACAAACTTAAAGAAACGTTCAAATTCAGGAAACGTATGAGAAACCTGTTTTGCCATTTCCTGCGCCACATAACGATACATCGGATGCCCTGCAGGGGATGAGCGGAGCTCACAAAGCCACTGAAGAGACCGGAGGTTAATATGAAAATACCAATGGATGTTATAAGCCATTGGTACAACGTATTGGGCTTCTTCTGGCAGTTCATTTGCAATCTCATCATAAACACCTTTCGCCCTTTCCATAGCCTCTCGATAATCCTTCTCCATATCGGTATCCAGGATCTCTTTAGGAACATAATATCCAAGGTTACAGGTCAGAAACTGCCTTTCCTGCGTGAGTGTGCGGTGACGCTGGAGATCTCGATAAATTCCATAATCGGCCACAATCTCAAAAGTAAATTCCGCATGCTCAAGGGCGCGAGGAGATTTATGGCGCCGATTTTGTCTAAACGCAGACGCCGCATCAAAAATACGAGATAGATCGTCTTTTGGAAGCTTCTTGCACATTTCTTGCAGTTCCATCAACCCACAGTCCGATTGCTTGAAGAGAAGCGCAGCAGCTACTTTCACAGGGCTTTCTTGATCAAAATTCACTAACCGCACCATAGGATGATCCAAAGGTTGAATAGAAGCCGTATATTGATCTCGCATCACTTCCAGTTCCGCATCCATCTTCTCATGGAACTCTGCATAGGTATTCTGATGTTTATGGTTGAGATCAGCCCGTCTGACAAAAGACGGGATCACTTTAGAAAGCTCCTGATGAGAGGTGCGGGCAATCTCTTGCAACTCTGTTAAATTGTGACAGTTGAGCTTTTGAACAAGGGTTTCAAAGAAACGTCCATTTCCATAAACCCCCATGTTTGTCAAGGCGCTTGCAGGAAGAAGTCCCCGTAGACAGTCAAGTACTTTTGCTCGCAAAGCGGCTGTATAAGCAATCTTAGAAACATCATGCTCCTTAGGAAAGTCCTTTTCCATCTGCTCCGTTAAAGGAGGAATCAGTTTTCCATAGGTCTCAAAGAGATGATTACACATGTTTACATAATGATCCCGATAAGCCGAGGTCATGAGGATGGGTTCCCGATAAAAAAGATATTCTCCCTCATACTTCTGATCAAAGTAGATATAGCGTGTCGATTTCTCAAGAGGGGATCCTCCGATCCGCGCATCTTCAATCACTTTCGCAGCAATCATCGAAATATTTTCAATTGCTAGGTGTGCTCCGCCGAGCTCTCCAATGGAATCATCTCCATACCCATCAAGAATCCGATCATAGAAATTCTGTGCCTTTTTGATCGCAATGCTTTGATCTTCGAGATCATTATCGCTTTCTCCTTCCTTCTGCCCTGAAATGGTTGAAAATTCTGTCTCTTCATTCAGAATGAATTCTTTGAGCAATAGGGAGCGTAACCCTAAGCTTGAACGAGAATAGCGGGAAAATAAGGCTCCCTTAATGACCTCTGGGAGATTGCGCAAGCAGAAGATATGGCTGGAAGTACTGGTAACGTATTTCTTAATAATTTTCAGTTGCGATTCGCTGAATTCCTCATAATCATTCAACATGCGGGCGCTCCAGGGTTGCATGGACATAAAAGAAAAGAGTCTATCTTTTTCTTCCTTTTTTGGTAACCTTTTTCAAAAAGGCTTAGCAAGATGAAGATTACAATCATTGGTGGCGGGATCGTCGGGCTCGCAACAGCATACGCTCTCATAGAGAAATATCCGACATTTGAGGTCATAATCCTCGAAAAAGAAACAGACGTTGCAAAACACCAAACAGGAAATAACAGCGGAGTCGTTCACTCCGGAATTTATTACAAACCTGGATCACTTAAAGCAAAAAATTGCGTTGAAGGGAAGAAAAAGCTCCTTGATTTCTGCGATCTCTACGATGTCCCTTACCAGCAGTGCCAAAAAGTCCTTGTTGCCTCCAGGCATGAGGAACTTCCAACACTTCAGGAACTCAAGCGCCGAGGAGAGGCTAATGGGGTCCTTGTTGAAGAGCTTTCTCAAGAAGAACTTCGAGAGGTTGAACCTCATGCTGCAGGATTAAAAGCCCTTCTCGTGCCCCAATGTCAAATCATTGACTACACACGCGTCGCAAACGCATTAGCCCAAGCAATTCAAGAAAAAGGAGGGACAATCCATACAGGGGAAAAAGTAAGCCACCTTCACTTTTCTTTTCCTCATTGGACGATCGAAACCAGCAAAAAGACGGAAATGTGCAACTTTATCATTAACTGCGCCGGACTTTATTGTGATAAAATCGCTAAAATGGCACTTCCCGATAAACAGCTTCCTTGCAAAATCCTTCCTTTTCGTGGGGAATATTATCTGCTCCAAAAACAAGAGCTTGTCAAAGGACTGATCTACCCTGTTCCCAATCCCAAACTTCCCTTTCTAGGGGTGCACTTAACACGGATGATCGATGGAAGCGTTGAGGCAGGTCCTAACGCTGTCTTGGCAACAGCTAGAGAAGGCTATACGAAATCAGATTTTGTCTGGCGCGAAACGGCCGAAACATTGACGTACCCTGGGTTTTGGAAACTTTCACGGAAATATTGGAAGACAGGGGTTTATGAAATGTATCGCTCCTTAAGCAAAAAAGCATTCACAAAAAGCTTAAATCGCCTTGTACCGGCCATTCAAATGGATGACCTTGTTCCTGGTGGAAGTGGCGTCCGTGCTCAGGCAGTCCTCCCCAATGGCCGCCTTGTCGACGACTTCTTAATCCTTCAGGATGACTATTCAATGCATGTGCTCAATGCTCCTTCTCCAGCTGCAACCTCCTCACTTTCTATTGGTCAAACAATTGTGAAAAAGCTAGACTTTGAAGAATGGAAGCAAACGCTATTCTTACAAAAAGGCCTCGCCGAAACCGCAAGTCCCCTGCAATCCGTTCCTTAGCAGAAGAAACCCGGTTAAGTGCATCTGATCTTATCGTTCCCTTCTTTATTAAGGAAGGCATAAGGGTGCGGGAACCTATCGAATCTATGCCAGGCATTAACCGCCTGTCCATTGACCTCTTGCTGAAAGAGGCGGAGCTCCTTCACGCCCAAGGCATTCCAGCAGTCGCTCTCTTCCCCGTTATTGATCCTAGCTTGAAGGATGACCAAGGGAGCGAAGGATGGAACCCTGAATCTCTAGTTGTCCGAGCAATCCAAGCCCTTAAAAGAGAGCTCCCTTCTCTCTGCGTGATTACCGATGTCGCACTCGATCCCTTTACATCCCATGGACACGACGGGATTATTTATGAAGGAGAGGTCGATAATGATCTGACTCTTGAAGCATTGGTTAAGCAAGCAACATGTTATGCAGAAGGAGGATGCGACATCGTGGCTCCAAGTGATATGATGGATGGTCGTGTGGGGGTGATTCGAAAAGCGCTGCGCCCTCAAGTCGGGATTTTATCCTACACAGCAAAATATGCCTCAGCATTTTATGGACCCTTTCGCAATGCCATTGGATCCCAACTCCTCTCTGGAGATAAAAAAACCTACCAAATGAATCCCGCCAACCGGAGAGAAGCGATCCGGGAGGCTCTTCTCGATGAAGAAGAAGGAGCAGACATGTTGATGGTCAAACCTGCCCTTCCTTATCTAGATGTTTTATTAGCCATCAAAGAAAAAACGACCCTCCCCGTTGGAGCTTATCATGTTAGCGGAGAATACGCGATGGTCATGGCTGCAGCAGAAAAAGGGTTTATCAATGCTGAACTCACTTTCTACGAGTCCCTTATCTCTATTAAGAGAGCAGGAGCAGACTTCATCTTCACTTACGCCGCCTCTCAAGTGTTGGGTTTACTAAATTAATCCAATCTGTCAACATAAAGTCAGGGACGTACTTATTTGGGGGGGATAACCATTATGATAGAGAATGGAAAGCAAGTGGCTATCGAATATAGTGTATTTGCTGAAGACAATACACAAATCGATACCAATGTGGGGAAGGATCCCCTCATCTTTTTGTTTGGCGCACATCAAATTTTACCTGCTCTTGAAGAAGCACTTAGAGGATTAGATGTGGGGGATTCGAAACAAGTGACACTGGATCCTGAGAATGCTTATGGGGATGTCAATCCTCATGCTTATAAGAAAGTCGACGCCAAGCTCATTCCACAAGACCTTCGCTTTGAAGGGGCTCTTCTTGTGGTTTCAGACGAACAATTTGGAGAAATGCTCATCCGTGTCGACAGCCTCGACGGAGAGCAGGTGGTTCTAGATTTCAACCACCCCTTAGCAGGAAAAACCTTAAAGTTTGATGTCAAGGTGCTTGACATCTCTTAATCGGGGGAAGACTCTCTTTCATCTTGCAGAGTTGGGTACAGTCGTTTCCCTGTAGCCGCCCTTGCTCCGGTATCTCGGAGCCACACCGAAAGGGTATAAGGGATATACGTTCGACTACTTTTCGTTAGGAAAAAGTCAAGGGGCAAGACAAAAGCAATCCCTTTGTCTCGATAACGGCTTCCATTGACAATGTCAACGGCATTTGTCATTGCATACCAAACCGCAAAACGGAATCCACTAGGAAAGTACCTCCCCACTTCAAAGCGCGCCCCTACGTCTCGGGCAAGGAATTTCCCAATGCTCACTTTAACATCAACGTTGAGCACCTTAATATCATAGTAAAGGTCGAGAAAATACTGATACCCAATGAAGTGCACAAATTCAGGGATGAATCCATTAAACTTGCGGATCTTTGTTGTAAACCCAATCCCATGAACGTTTCTTTTCAAAACTCCAGCGGCCTCAAACCCAACGGCCCAGCTAGACCCCACAGGATAATAGAGAAATTCTGCTGCAATCCCCCCATAGGCGGGTTCAAAATAGCCTGTTGCAATCCGCCCATACCACCCCTTACAAAGATAAAACCCCTTTTGAATATAAGCCTGCTCAAGAGAAACGGTATTCGTTTGAAAATATCTTACGCTATCAGACCGGACATTCAAGATCTGAGAAGGATTTAAGACATCCATATCTCCAACATCCGATAGGCTGGATTTAATGTTATAGGCCCCCTGAATTTTATAATACAGCTGGTCAAAAATATACCCCTCTGGGCCTGCAACAATTCCTGCGCTATACTTAAATTTTCCCGTAGCACTTCCAAAAAACGTCAAAAGACGGGGGCGCACAGTCAACGTCCAAATTCCCTTGGTGCGATGATAAAGGAGCGTTCCCTCATAAGGATTCGGCACACGCGTAGGCTCACGCATGGGAGTGAGTGTTTGAAACTCAAAATCTCCAATCACACCTTCTCTTAGTCGCTTTAGATCGACGGTTCGAAACCGGTATTCATGAGTAGGAATCCCATCGGCTTCGATCACAACAGTCACGGAGTCGATATTTGATGGAGTCAGAGCCGCAAGAATGGCTTCGATACGATGTTTTAGGTCCCGCTCTTCTCGATACCGGACGTTGATCAATTTCATCCAAAGCACCCTCCCCTTATCTGTATCTGTTGCGATATAAATCCGATACATATTGAGCCCTTGCCCTGAAAATGCTAAGGCAAGTTCATGAGAAAGCTCTCGCTCTGAACGCAAATGCCCTAACGGCTCAGTATCAATAGGCGTCCGATAGATCGAAGGATTATTCATTTTTGGGAAGAGCCCTTTTGTCTCTCCAAGATTATAATTCAACGAAGCAGATGCGGCAATTTTTTCGCCCCGAATCGAGCTAACGCTGAGTTGAAGGGCATCAAAAAATGCTGTGGTCAGTCCCACATTGAGACGTGTCTTGACTCCCCTCCCTTCGGGGTGTTCTAAGCTGTGATTTTCATAATCTGTTGCATCCCATTCTGCAAGGAGAGTGAGACGGTTAATTCCTGGGATACGGCTTTTTCGAAATGGGGTCCACCCAATTCCTCCAAACCACCCTTTGATTCTTCCCTTTCCCCACCCTAACGTCGCCTCAAAGTTGTAATCCAAAAACTCCTTCGTTGCCACAACATAAAATGCATGAAACCGCTTGGTTCCATAAAAATCTTCGAGGCCGACTGAAATTTCAGGAAAATAGGGAAATCCATCCTCTTTTTTAAGCATGGCCACTTTGACATTAGCACCGCGGTCTGTAAAATCTCCAAACCCCATATCTCCCATTGCAGGGTCAGGTAGGCCGATATAGGTCGTGTAGTTAACGCCAAACTCCAGACGCTCAAGAGCTTGTATTGTTGCCGCATAGACACGATATGGAGGAACATAGGCAAACCCTAGAGCCGCTGTCCCCACCTCATTCATCCGCGCTGAAGGCATCGAAAAATACCCTCCCATCAAAGAATAATTATAATGATAGGGAAGATGGTCGGCAATCTCCTCGTCCACCTCTTTCACCATCTTGAGGTCTCTAAAAAGCTGAGAAAGCTCCTCGTGCGCAACGAGGGGGAGGGTGAGGAAAAGAAGGAGAGCGCCCAAACGTTTCAACGTTAAATAATTTGTTGATTAAAAAGTTATTTAATTTCGCAAT
>JAGROF010000046.1 GCA_020440405.1 Chlamydiia bacterium | reverse complement strand
TCTCACTTTCTGCAATGAGGCCATCGAGAGTTTCCACCACCTCCCCAATACAAGGGGGAAGAAAAGGATCGTGGGGAAGTTCATCCCCTAAGAGATTAGGAAGAAGATAGAGCATGGCGCCTCGCTGCAAGTTTTGCTCGAAACCAATCAAATAAGAGTCTTTGATCAGAAATATTCGAGCGCATTTTAAGTTCTAAATTGAAGAGCTCTTGGATTCCCTCTAGATAATAGGAAGCTTTGAGCCCCGCTTTGCGGATCTTGTCACATTTCTTGGGGGACACGCGGGGAGGCTCTTTTCCCTGCATGAGCT
The DNA here is from genome assembly GCA_020440405.1 of Chlamydiia bacterium. Classification (GTDB taxonomy): domain Bacteria; phylum Chlamydiota; class Chlamydiia; order Chlamydiales; family Simkaniaceae; genus Neptunichlamydia. The sequence goes on along the minus strand of JAGROF010000046.1, from coordinate 1,854 downwards.
GCAAGCCGAGCTGTAGTTGATACCGGAGTTGTCCCACCAGGGCATATAAATCGGCTTCTCCAAAATAAGCAGGCCCCCCCCACACAACCGCTTCGGAGAGCTTCCACCCGTCTTGCTCAGAATCCAATGAGCAAATGGTCCGAATCATCTCAAGGGTCACTGTCCGTGCTTCTCCTGCATAAACCAGAGCTTTTTCAAGTTCTTGGAAGAGAAGCGCAAAGTCAGCATGGGAAAACTGGGCAAGATAGGCCGCTCCATCAAGACTCAACGTTTTTCCCTGCCCCCGCGCATGATTGAGAAGCCACTGCTGCAGTCGGGTCTTACGATCCCAAGGTTTTTCTCCTGTTAAGTCTAAAGTGACCGCTTCCTTTTCCAAGGCTTTAAAACAAGGAGAAACCCCTTTTCCTGTGAGGACGAGGATCCACTCATCACTTAAAGGGAGCGTCTTTGCTGTCACTTCATCACAAAGAATCACCCCTTTTTCTGCAAAGAGTGACGGGGACTCCAGCTCGTTTATGAGCGTTTCATCGGCGCAATGGGTGACCGGAAGTCCTAAACGATTGATCAAGCGCTCCGCCAAATGCCGCCGCTCAAAGGCATCCTCAATAAAGATGAAATAAAGCTGCGAAGGGTGGTCGGGAAGCGCCTCTTCTAAATGCTTTTCAAACGGGTCAATCTTTGTATACTTCATGAACCTATCCCGATAATTAATTTCTGCTATTTTTTGCCTTTTCGGCAGATTTTTGCCTTTCATTTTTCGGCTTTGTCTCATGGACAATGACCTCAAATGAAAAACAAAAGTCTGCAGGAAAATCCATAAAAATCCCAACAAATTAATTATCGGGATAGGTTCATAGGCCTGAGTTTAATAAGGTGTAATATTTCTGTCGCTGTTTTTCCAACATTTCAGCACTTAACTGAAACGATCCAAACAAAATATTCCGCAGAACTGTCAATTTTCCCCACCACTCTTGCGCAGCGTTTTCGGTCATCACGACATGGAGATGCCAATGAGGAACACTTTGTCCCGCATCCTCTCCTGTCTTATGGTAAGAAAACATCTTCCGAACCGGCGTCTCGACCTTCTCTTGCAAGAAAAGGGATAACTGGTTGGCTTCTTCATATTCCTCTTGTGTGAGCAGGCTAAACGTAGGGCAATGACGCTTTGTTACAATGAGGAAATGAAGCCGTTCTCCTCCCAGTCCAATCGGCGCATAATTATAAAGAATCTGAACATACTTTCCCTCAAATACCAATTGGGAGTCGATGACTCGGGGAGCGCAAAACGCACACCTTGCGCACACCTTGACCTTTTCAGTCACTTCTTGATTGGCTATTTGTGAGTAGTAGTCTTTGAGCTGCTGCACCCGCTCAGAAGTCAGCTTCCACCCTCCAAAAGTAAAACGGTAGAGAACCTGCAGTTGCTGCCATAGGCGCCCCACCAAAGATGTCGTCTTGGTATAAGGAACCATCTGCACACGATTGCGATCGATCTGAAGCATCATATAACTTTCAGAAAGCCCCGTTTGTTGCCACAGCGCCACCACCTTTTGCATGGTGTTGTAGTCTGTTGCATCAACTTCGACGGCATATTCTGTTAATCCACTTTTGGGAAAACTGATTTCTTCCATGGTGTAACATGGTAGGTTTTTCAGAGAAAAAATTCAACCATTATTTGAATATTTACTACTTGAAATTAAACACATTCAACTCTATTATTATCGCAATTAAATTGATTTAGAAAATGTTCATGGTCATTAAAAAAATTATTAAAAAAAAAAATTTATAACCCTTTTTTTTTTTTTTTTTTTTTATAAAATATTTTTTTTTTAATTATAAAAAAAAACTAAAATT
>JAGROF010000045.1 GCA_020440405.1 Chlamydiia bacterium | reverse complement strand
TAATTGTATTTATAACAAATAATTTAAGGGTGAATATTATGGAAATTCAAGCTTCTTCAAGCGATTCTTATTTAGAACCACTTCTAGGCGATCTGGATGACGTTAAGATCCAGCAACCTGAAATCAAGCAATCTGAACATGATCAGCTCCTTGCTGGGATGATACATGAGCAGCCCTCTTCAGCTTCCTCAGCAAAGAAGCGAGCTTACTTTTGGGTAAAGGCAAAAGAAGGCGATGAAGCCTTTCGCTCAGGGAAAATGGACGAAGATCGAGAGATGAACATGGATATCTTAAGAAGACAGGGGTATGAGGTGACATTATTTAAATCGAATCGTGCCTTTCTTGAGCATATCCAAAAAGACCCGTCTAAAGTCGATTTACTCGTCATTAGTGACCATGGAACCCCCTCTCGGATTGGAGATCTTCGCGTGCGGGGAGACAACATCGTCTGCACAGACCCTGATTTGGGTGAGCTGGAACAGGAAAGCGTTTTTCAAACGATTGGGTCCGTTTTAAATGATGATTCGATCCTGCTTTTTGATGCTTGTCTTACAGGAAACAAAACGGTTGAAAATAACATTGCGCGCGTTGCCTCAAAAATCATTCCTCAGACAAAGGTGTATGCCTCTCAGCATACGACGGTTTATGAGCCAGGATTTATGTTTAAAGAGAATGAGAAAAAAGACGTTGTAATCGATACAATTCTTTATGGAAATGATGAAGGAGCTTTAGGCTTGGTTTACCCAACAGTCTATCAAGATGGCGTGGAAACAACAGGTCAAGCTCCCGCGGCTATCCCAAAAGAGCTCTTTGCTCCTCGTAGAACAAGTAGTGGATGGAAGCCTTATATCATTGGGGGTATCATGGTTGTTGCTGCTGCGATCATTGGAGGCGGAGCGTGGTACCTAAGTAGGGCTAAGTAGAAAATCCTCCGTACTCCAGCCACTCTTCTTGAGAGCAGGTATGGGGCCAATTTTCATAATTAGCGCGGTACTCTTCGATCTGATCTAGTTCGATCCAATGGAGATGGCTAAAATTGGTCATCCGCTGAGGAAAGCGGATTCCATTCAAATGATCGGTTTCATGCTGAAAGATCCGGGCTGTATAACCCTCTAGTTCAAGCTCGACCCGCTCTCCCTCACGATTATATGCCGCTGCGCGGATTTTTTGGGCGCGGGGAACAATCCCTGCAAGCGATCCCGTTGAAAAGCACCCTTCCCGAAAAGACTCCATCTCCTCCGAATACCAGGTAATCTCGGGATTGATAAAAACCTCCAGGGGTGGGGAAAAGTCAATGCGCTCAATGGTCATGTGCATATCGACACAAATAATCTTTAAGGGAATGCCAACCTGAGGAGCAGCCAAACCAACCATCCGATTTTCTTTCCGCTCATCGACCGTCAGCGCAAGCATCTCATCAATCACTCCTTGAATGCGGGGGGTGCAGATCTCCTCAACCGGGATATCTTGAGCCTGTTCACGCAACATTGGGTGATCGACAGGAATATAAGGGGGCTCTCCACCAAAAACCATGATAGACACTCCTACAAGTAGAATCGTTAACCATTTCATGGGAGAAAGGGTAACTTAGGTGCCTCTAGAAGTCAATTAACCCTTTGGAGAAGAGTATCCAGGCTTGCCATCAAAGTCGTAGAGATGCTCGGTTTTGATGATATCAAACCCTTCAGAATCAAGGAGTTCGAAGAGTTCTAAAAAATCCTTCTGCTTGGCGGCTCCCGACTTAGGACGGAAACGGACCCTCCACTGGTCAATGCAGAAGGTTTCAGGCATCCCGTCAGGATAGACGCGGGCGCCACGGTTGCTAATCATTTCGATCTCATAGGAGCCGTAGTTGTGAGAGAGGAGCTCTTTTTGAAGATTTTCCATTGTCTCGTTGGAGTGGAGGTAAATATCAATGCCGACAAGGACTCTTTTTGTCTGAATAGTTTTGCGGGTAAAGGGTTTAAGGGCGCTTTTTTTCCCGGCGTAAGAAGCAGCTTTAAGCTGAGATGGGGCTTGTCCAAGGCGCTGAATGACGGCTGCTGCGAACTCTTGGGTGCCGACCTTTTCTTTGCTGACAGCGTTTTTGTAGATGTCGTAGGTATGGATGCCATCCTCTAATGTTTTAAGCCAGCCATTATGAATCGCAGTGGCAGTCTCACCTTGTCCAATATGGACCAGCATCATCACCGACGCTAAGATCAGAGCGGAAGGATTCGCGAGGTTTTGTCCGGCACGGCGGGGTGCAGAGCCATGAATTGCTTCAAACATCGCGCCGTGATCTCCAATGTTTGCAGAACCGACAAGACCGACAGACCCTGCAATTTGTGCTCCAACATCGGAAAGGATATCCCCATAGAGGTTAGGCATCACAATCACATCGAAGGCTTCAGGAGTATCGGCAAGCTTAGCCGCTCCAATGTCGACAATCCAATGGTCATTTTCGATATCGGGATAGTCCTTTGAAACCTCATCAAACACTTGGTGAAAGAGGCCATCGGAGAGCTTCATAATATTATCTTTCACAAAGCAAGTCACCTTCTTGCGTCCATTTTGGACAGCATACTCGAAGGCGTAGCGAATAATTTTTTCTGAGCCTGGCTGGGAAATCAGTTTAATCGACTCACAGACTTCAGGCGATTGGCGGTATTCGATCCCTGAATAGAGATCCTCCTCATTTTCGCGCACAATCACGACATCCATGATCGGGTGTTTCGTTGCGACAAAAGGGGAATAAGAGACGCAAGGGCGCACATTGGAATAGAGTCCCAGTGTAGTGCGGATCGTGACATTGAGGCTTTTAAATCCTCCCCCTTGAGGGGTGGTAATCGGTGCTTTCAAAAATGCTTTTGTTCGGCGAATGGTGTCCCAGGTCTTGTCTTCAATGCCTGTCGGGTGCCCTCCCAGGTAAACCTTTTCCCCAATCTCCACTTCATGAATCTCAAGCTGAGCTCTAGCAGCTTCTAAGATCTTAAGAGTGGCCTCCATGATTTCAGGGCCAATGCCATCACCTCTTGCAACAGTAACAGGGACTTTTTGGGACACACAAAACTCCTTACTTGATTGATTAACATTCTAATTATATGATTCAGGATAAGTATTCAAGGGGTGAAACCCTATTCCGGTAATCAATTTGCTGGGATTTTTATGGATTTTCCTGCAGACTTTTGTTTTTCATTTGAGGTCATTGTCCATGAGACAGAGCCGAAAAATGAAAGGCAAAAATCTGCCGAAAAGGCGAAAAATACCGAAGATTGATTATCGGAATAGGGTTTATGATAAAGGATCTTTTCGAAGAGTACCAGAGAAATCTCAATTATTTTTTCGACCATGTTGATGTGCAAAAGGCTGAAGAGATTTTTAAGTTGTTTTTAGACTGCCCTGGGACACTCATCTTTACAGGAGTGGGGAAGAGTGGAATTATTGCAGAAAAACTTGCGATGACATTGATTTCCACGGGGACAAAAGCGTTGAACCTCCCGGCACAAAATGCTTTGCATGGAGATATTGGGATTGTGACTGAGAAAGATGTCTTGGTCTGTATCAGTAAGAGTGGCGAAAGTGAAGAGCTTTTGAGCTTGGTTCCCTTTGCGCAAAAGAAGGGGGCAAAAACTGTCGCATGGGTCTCGAGTGCTCAGTCGAAACTAGGAAATGCTTGTGACCTGTCCATTTTTCTTCCTTTAAGCAAAGAGTTATGTCCCTTTGATCTGGCGCCCACCACATCGACCTCCATTCAGATGATTTTTGGCGATGTCCTGTCTGTGGCTCTGATGAAAGCCAAAAACTTTAGCTTAGATGAGTATGCACTCAATCATCCCGCAGGAGCAATCGGAAAAAAAATTACCCTGACCGTCGAAGATTTAATGCTCCAAGGAGAAACCCTCCCCTTGTGCCGTCCCAATGATAAGCTGCGCGAGACTCTCGTGACACTCACCGATAAAAAATGTGGGTGCCTTCTCATCACAGGAGGAGATGGAAAGCTTCAGGGAATTTTTACCGATGGAGATCTCCGTCGTGCCTTTCAAAAAGATCCCGCTGCTATGCTCGAAAAAACCATGGAAGAGTTAATGACTCCGTCCTGCCTTTTCACCGAAAAAGGAAACCGTGCGTTCGATGCCCTCCGTCTTATGCAAAAAGATGCGAAAAGGTGGGTGACCGTTCTCCCTGTTGTCGAGTCAGGAAACCTTGTTGGGCTCATCCGGATGCATGATCTCATTCAAGCGGGAATCGCGTAGAAAGCGCGGAAGAAAAACTTTTCCATTTTTCAAATGCAATTGAAGGCCATAACGAGTTGGAGTTTCCACATAATCGACCTGTTGAATCTCAGCAAGAGGAATCGTTTGCGTTCCTCCTCGTGTGGAGATAAACGTCAACGTATGCGCATCGATCAAAAGAGTGTGAGGGTGTGTTTCTAGACGCGCGAGATTTCTGTAAGGAATCCACCCGATACTAATGAGCAAAATGCTAAGAGTAAAAGTCAAAAACCCCCAATGCGATAATACAGAAAGAGGAGCCCAAACGCCCATTCCAAGTAAAAGAAGAATCCCACTTCCTCCTAAAAATATTCCCCGCCACATGAGACGTTTTTTTACCGAAGATAAGACTGTCGAAAAGAGTTTGCAAGAGTTCATTGAAAATTATTATCTTTTTCGTTATCCCAAAACTTGAGTTTTATGTGGATTAGCGTTAGGCTATCCACGAGGCAATCCTTATGACTGATGAAATTTTCACACTTTCCCATGATATCTTAATTGCAATTTTTGCCATTGGGTATGCTGCAATTATTCTGGAGTTTTTGATTCGTGTCAACAAAACGGCAGTTGCGCTGTTTATGGCGGTAGCCTGTTGGTTGATCTATTTTGTAGGAGATCCTCAACCCTTAACAACCAGCTTAGCCTTTTTAAACACCCATCTCAGTGACGTTTCGCAGATCCTTTTCTTCCTTTTGGGAGCCATGACGATGGTGGAACTTATTGATTCTCATAAAGGATTCAACACCTTTATCCATTACCTTCATACACGTTCGAAACGAAAAATGCTTTGGATCACCTGTCTTCTAGCTTTTTTTCTCTCTGCGGTCTTGGATAATTTAACGACGACGATTTTGATGATTTCCATTCTGCGGAAACTGATTCCGCACAAAAAGGAACGGTTCCTTTACTCTTGTATGGTCATTGTGGCAGCTAATGCTGGGGGAGCTTGGACTCCGATCGGAGATGTGACCACAACCATGCTATGGATCGGAGGACAGATCACTTCACTAACAGTCATTAGGGAACTTTTTCTTCCGAGTTTAGTCTCCATGTTGTTCCCATTAGTCCTGTATACCTTTACCCTTAAAGGAAACTTTCCCAAGTCAGAGATTGACTTCCGAGATGAGCCGTTAGAACCGGGAGCCCACCTTGTCTTCTACCTGGGGATTGTTCTCTTTTTATTCGTTCCCGTCTTTAAAGCATTGACCGGGATGCCTCCCTTTATGGGAATGCTCATCTCTCTTGCTATTATGTGGCTTGTGACCGATATCATGCACCACCGTCATGAGCAGCGGCATCACCTTCGCGTTCCTTACATTCTGACCAAGATCGACGTTTCAAGTATCCTATTCTTTTTAGGAATTCTCCTTGGAGTAAACGCTCTAGAATCTACAGGAATTCTCGATGGAGCCGCGCAGTGGCTCAACAAAAACATGGGGAACGAAGCCATCATCGCGTCTGTCATTGGAGTGGTTTCCGCCATTATCGATAACGTCCCTCTGGTGGCTGCCACCATGGGAATGTATGATCTTCAATCGACCCCAACCGATTCGCCCCTCTGGCTGATGATCGCCTATGCCGCGGGAACCGGGGGGAGCATCCTCGTCATGGGCTCCTCAGCAGGAGTTGCCCTTATGGGACTCGAGAAAGTCGACTTCTTCTCCTATCTTAAAAAAATCTCTATTCCCGTTTTCATCGGATACGTTCTGGGAATGCTCTTTTACGTATTTTTATTTTGATCGATAAGCGGTTTTGAGGTATCCTCTCTCGAATTAAGACGGGGTAACGGGTGAAAACTCAAGAAATAGTTTTAAATGGCCTTTTCTGCGGCCTGTATTGCTTGATAGCAGCGCAAAAACAATATTTACCGATTCGGGCTTTGAAGATTCAGTCGGGAGCTTTTGCGCTCTCGGTAATGGCCAAAGAAGTGATTAAACCGCCTCAAAGAGAAAAGGGGCTCGCCTTCTACGACTGGATTCCCTATATCTTGATTACCGCCACCTTTCATTGGACAGAGATCAGCCGAAAGGCGCAGATTGCAAGCACCTTGATTCTCGGAACCGCTCCCCTTGTTTTTGAAGACAGGCGGCGCCCTCCAGGAGCTCTCCCTCCTAAGACTCCACCCCCTCCATTTATCCTCCCAGATGAAGTGGTGATTCAAACCACAACGCTAAAAGCAATAAGAGGGGATATTTTACTCCAGCCTGTGGCAGCAATTGTCAATGCAGCAAATGAGACCCTTCTCGGGGGAGGGGGTGTCGATAAAGCGATTCATGGGGCTGCGGGAGACGAGCTAAAAGAGCATTGCAGAAAGCTTCCTTACGTGGAAGGGAGTACAAGTCACCGGATTCACATGGGAGAAGCGGTCATCACCCCCTCCTTTAAAATTCAAGACACGAATAGTCAGATTGTTGCCATTGTTCATACCGTGGGTCCTAGAGGGTCTACATCTGATCGCCAGACCCTTTTAGCCAATGCCTATCGCAGCTCTTTAGAAGTGGCTCATGCAGCTGGCCACCGCTCGATTGCCTTTCCAGCCATCTCGGTTGGGATTTTTGGTTATCCCTTTGCCGAAGCGCAAAATATTGTCTTTGCAACTGTGAAGGCTTTTGTTGAAGAAAACCCTACAGCGTTTGATACCATTATCCTGACCTACTTGCCAGAAGAGAAAAATATTAAGAGTTGGCAGCAAGGAATTGAAGCAGCTTGGCGGGAAAAAATTCTTTCTTAAAACCCCTTCTGAAGGGGTTTTTGCATAGGGGATCGAAAATAA
>JAGROF010000044.1 GCA_020440405.1 Chlamydiia bacterium | reverse complement strand
TCATAGGTTTGAGCCTTGTTGAAGCAGCGGCTAGGATCTCCGTACTCTATGGTTTCAATAAAAGCGGTAATTTTGTCATAGGAAAGGTTTTCAAAGGTAAGGAGATCTGAAGGAGAAAAAGTTGGATGCTTTTGACTCGGGCTAGAGCAAGCAAGTGGAGCGTTCCAAATGAGTGCTGGCAAGCAAAGAAAGAGAAGAATGTTTCTAAGCCTCATATTGGAATTTCCTTTTAAAATGAAAGAACTATATCTAAGAATGGAGAAACTTATTGGATCGAGAGAAAAATGTAAAGACTAGAGATTAATAAATCAGCTCAAGGTTGATGGAGTTGTCGGCGTACCCGAGCCCGTATTTTCCTTTGTAGGAAATCGAGGCTTTGGGGGCTGACTTGAGGTTCCACTCAACAATAAAGCCGGCTGTTGTCCCGACGAGAATGCGTGATCGCGAGTAGCCGCGAACATCCAGAGAGCATCCTTCAAGACGGCTATCGATCTTGTCTCCTGAAAAGCGTTTTTCCCAGATGAAACTGGTGCCGATAAAAGGGGTGAGGGTTCGCCCCATGAGGTTATAGCAGTGGGAAAGTTCCACTCCCGCTTCTGTTTGAAGGAGGTTGGAGTGTTTACTAGAGATGTCTAAATTTAAGCTTTTGGCGCTACTTTCACTAAACGATCCTTCGTAAACATAGAGAAGGTCAACACTAACGAAGGGAGAAAAGCGTGAGTACTTGCCTACAACATCATAACTTCCTTTGGCATGAAGTGAGGTTTCAAATCCATGGTGGTGTGCTTTTGCATTTCTTCGAATGGGGATTGCACCTCCAATCCGGATATTTCGAGTGGTGGAATAGTAATTGTAACCTGCGATCCAAGCGCCTTCAACAGAGAGCCAGTCATAGGAAAAATAGCTAAATAAAGATCCATAGAGGGTATCGATGGAGCCATCCCCTCGGTTCCTTTTCCAGTTGATATAGGCGTGGGTATACCCAATGCTTCCTCCTAACTGGAGGTTTGGTAATAAGAATCCATCTAAACCTAAGGCACCGCCAGGGGTAAACACATCGTATCCTGGCTCTCTCCCGTGGTTGTCTTCTCCTGAAATTCCAAAAATAGGAGCCAGCCAGAAGTGATACTCTTTTTCGACAGGGCGGCAGGAGCGGTTTTGGGTATCCATTCGGTTATAGAGGGCATTTTTAAAGTATAGTGTGTTGGCTTCTTTAATAATGGGCAGGGCGGCGAAAGCTGAAGGTTGCATGGAGAGAAGCGCTTTTTCAATGGACTCCACGCTCGAAATAAAGCGCAGAGAGTTGACCACTGAATATAAATCAGTTCCAGGGGTAGGGTTGAGGGCATCGAGACAGTTTGCCACTTTTTCTGCATTGGAGTTGAGCCCTTGAAGTGAACTGACAGGAAGAAGAATGAGGCGGAGTTGAATCGCATCCCCGGGATAGATCAATTGACCTGCAAATAAAGGAAAGGGGTCGGTCACGTTATCGAAAACCCCTATCACTCCACCTGGCGCTTGAGCCAAAGTATAAAGGAGAGGCTCCACGTAAACATCTGGCAGGGGGATAAACTCAAGTGTCGCACCGGGATCAATCGTTAGTGTATTCCCTCCGGTTACACTGAGTAAATCATTTGTTATGGGAGAAATCTGGGTGAGAAATAGGGAGCCTGTAGAGAATGTGGTGTTCCCATCAATTGTCAGAGCTCCAAGTGAAGAGCCTCCGATTGAAAAATTTCCATTTGAAAGAGTTCCCTGTACCGTTGTGACTTTTGAGACTGTTCCTGTTCCTGCAAGGGTTCCGCTTGGAGCTACAGTGAGAGCTCCTGCGCTTTGCAAGGTGCCGTTAACAACCAAAGGTCCTTGTGCAATGGTTGTGAGTTCTCCAACGCTTTGAATCGTTGGAGGGTTAAATCGAACGATTCCAGTTCCATCTTTAATGAGACTCCCTAGAAGGGTAAGGGTTCCATTAAAGTTTCCATTGAAGTCTTGATCAAAGATAGTCGTGGTTCCAGCGCTACTGGTGATGGTTTTTTGGAGGCTTGTTGTTGTCCCTTCCAGTACTCCTTCTTGGACATCGGTTCCTCCGCTATAGGTATTTGCTCCTTGCAGAGAGAGGGTTCCGAGTCCTGTTTTCGTGACGCCTCCATTTGAAATGATCCCATTGACTTCCATATCTATGGGAGCTGAGCCATTAGCAATATTAAAGGTGACAACATTGCCCGAAAGGTCAACGGTCCCATTGATGAATGCTGTTCCACTGGCTCCAACAAATTCGATATCTCCCCCTCCAATGATCGCGATAGGACCACTTAAGATGGTGTTTTGCATTGTCAGGGCTGGTGCTCCCCCTAAGTGTAAAAGTCCCCCATTTTGAAGGACTTGGCCTCCTAGATAGTTTAGGGTAGCAATCGTTTCAGTGTGTCCGTTCATTAAGAAGCTGCCTGAGTTAATGTCAAGGGTGGCTCCATTATCGATTTGGTTAGGATTTCCAAGGGAAATCGATCCGCCATTAATTGTGGCATTGCCAGCAATGGCAACCCCAGAGCTTTTGGCTAGGTTGAGGACTCCTTGTGAAACCGTTGTTTGTCCTCCATAGGTATTTGCACTGCCTCCACTGAATTGGAGAGTTCCGGGTCCTATTTTCGTCACCCCTCCATTTGAAATGACTCCTGTGATGTTCATATCGGTCCCTGTTGGGCCTTTTCCAATATTGAACGAGTGGGTATTGCCTCCTAAATCAAGAGTGGAAAGGGTGGCTGTGCCTCCACCTGTAGGATCAAAAACAACTTGGCCTGTTCCAGATAGCAAGACTGTGCCGTCGGTAAGTGATGTGTTTCTCATGACCAGAGCTGTTCCGTTACTCGTCAGCTCGAGAGTCGCACCTCCAAGAGAGGTATTTCCCCCGAAGAAATTGAGCTGGGGAATTGTTTCCGCTTGGCCATTTAAGTCCCATAGACCTCCATTGACTGTGACCACTGTAGTCGCGGCAAGCTGCGCAGGCATGGAATGAAAAACTGTTCCACCGTTGATTGTTAATGCCCCCGGAACCGTTGTTGCGGCGCCATTGAGATTAAGGGTTCCCTGAGAAACTGTCGTGAGCCCTGTATACCCATTTGCCCCGGTCAATTCTAAAGTTCCGGGTCCTGTTTTCGTCACCCCTCCATTTCCAATGGCCCCTGAAACCAACATATCAGGGGTAGCGGCACCATTTGCAATATTAAAAGTGTGGGTATTTCCTCCAAAGTTAAGGGCCCCAGCAAGCGTCGCTGTGCCCCCATTTGTTGCATCAAAGACAATGGCCCCTGTTCCTGAGAATGCCAAAGGATCATTAATCGTAGTATCGCGCATCGATAAGGCTGTTCCATTTCCCACAAGAATTAATCCGCTTCCATTGCTAAGTGTTCCGCTTTGGAAATTGAGCGTTGGAAATGTTTGAGCGAAACCTCCTAGATCAAGCGTTCCCCCTCCAATTGTGACTCCAGCAGTGTTAACAAATTGACTGGCGATAGTGGTTTCTAGCGTTCCCCCCGATACAAAAGCGCTTCCTGCAATCGCTGGTCCTACTGTCTTGCTAAGCTGCAGCGTTCCTCCACTCACTGTGGTCAGTCCTGTGTAGTTGGTATTGGGTGAAGCCCCAGCGATGCTGAGCGTTTCGGTTCCTGAAAAAGTTATGGGCTGCGATCCAGAAATTACCCCTGATAAAGTGAAAGTAGATGTCGAGGCTTGGTTAATGGTTAAGGGATTACTGATTGTAATATTGCTTGAGATCGTATGTTGGCCATTCCCATTTGCATTGGTCACATTGATGGTGGCATTTCCAGAAGAGACTTGAAGAGCCAACGTATCGGATTGGACGGTGTAGTTATTGGCGTTATCAATATTCAGGGTTCCAATCGTAATCGTTTGTCCCAGATCAATTGAACTTGCAGCTACGATCCCCACAAATAGTTGTGCGACATCACCTGCAGCATTAGGGAATGTTGTAGGATTCCAATTCGCGTTATTGTTCCAATCTCCCCCCCCTCCTTGATTCCAATCAGCTTGCGCTGAAAAGAGATGGGGACAAATCAGCAGAACACAAAAGAAATACCAAGCTCTAATCATAAAGCTTATCGTATGCTGATTTCTAATTTATTTTAAGCTTAAAGCTTAGTACAGGGTATTTTTTGGAAGCGATAACCAAAAGACACAGAGATCACATAGAAGGAATAGAAAACATCTCTGTGTTCTCGGTGCTCTCGGTGGTTTTCGGCTTTTTATCTTAGGGTTAGTAAGTAGAGAGGCGTTTCTTTTTTCCGTAGGCATGGTCCAGAGAAACTTTCCCAGGCCCTGAAAAAAAGAGCCACAGGAATAAAAGGGCGTAGAGAACTTCTGGAAGGTAGAGAAAGTTTTCTAACACCATGATGCCTCCATGCATGGCAACGCTAGCAATGCGGTCAGTAATGAGGGCAGTGATCATGATCACAAAGAGAACAAGTGAGGCAAGAGAGCAAAGGAGTCCAATGAGGACAAGGATGCCTCCAACGAGCTCAAGAAGGGGAACGAAGTAGGCATTAAAAGCGGGGAAGGGAATGTTTGCTTTCTTCAGTGTGTCGAGAAGCGTTGCATGATGTTTAGCATCGAAGACTTTAAAAAACCCCGAAAGGATAAAGAAGATTCCTAGGCAAACCCTTACAAGAAGGATCGGCAACCATTCGACTTGTCTTTTTTTGTAACCCAGCTTGGAGAAGAATTGATACATTTTAACACCTCTTTTTTTTTGTCATAATTGGAAAAAGGTTTTATTGCAAGAAAGAGGAGGTTGCATTAAGATCTTTTGAAGCCAACAACAGGATGTGTATACTTCATGAGATTGCTCGTTATTTTTCTCTTCTTATTCTCTTCTTCCCTTCTTGCTTTAGATGGAATGAAAAACTCGGTGGTGCAAATCGCAACAACGCATAAAGAATATGATTATGAAAGCCCTTGGGCCCCTCCCACAACTGAGCGCACAGGAGGATCGGGGTTTATCATTGAGGGCAATCGTATTGTGACCAATGCGCATGTGGTCAAAGATGCATCCTTTATTGAGGTGCGTTCCGCCTCTTCGAGAGAATGGCATGAGGCGCATGTGAAGGTTGTGGGGCATGATTGTGATTTAGCCATTTTAGAACTCGACGACCCCTCTTTTTTTCAGGGAAAAACGCCGTTAGCATTTGGAGAATCCCTTCTCCATCAACAAGAAGAAGTCGCTGTTCATGGATTTCCTATGGGGGGACGAGAACTGTCTGTGACAAAGGGGATTGTCTCTCGCGTCGAACTGGGGAATTATGCGCATTCAGGCGCCCACTTATTAGTGTCTCAAATCGATGCACCGATTAACCCGGGGAATAGTGGGGGACCTGTTCTTTCAGAAGGGAAAGTGGTGGGTGTTGTTCATCAAGTTTTCTTCATTGGGCAGAATATTGGGTACATGATTCCGATTCCTGTGATCAAGCATTTTATGGAAGAGGTGGAGAAAGAGGAGTATTTAGGGTTCCCCGATAACGCATTTAAAGTGCAACCCATTCGGAATCCTGCCATGCGCGCTTACTATGGCATTGAAGAAAAGGGAGGACTGTTAATTGTTGATGTTCCAGATAACCATTTCTTATCCGAGGCACTAAAGCCTGGTGATATTCTTTTAACCTTAGATGGTCATGAAATCGATGCCTATGGTTGGGTGGAACTAGAAGAGATGGGAATTTCTCTTCCGTTTCAATATCTTGTCATGATGAAACATTTTGGAGATATGATAGAGATAGAGATTTTAAGGGAGGGAGAGCGTGTGCAAGTGACTAGTTGTATCGATCCCAGTCGGAAAGGTAGGCCTCTTGTGAAACAGGAGTTTGATAAAGCACCTACCTATTTTGTAATGGGAGGGCTCGTTTTTCAACCGCTTGTCCAGAACTATCTGCGACACCTTGACGTGGATCAAAGTTTGGGATTCATCGACCTTTTCTACGATTGGTTTCGAGGGAGAGTGGAAAAAGATCGGGATGAAGTCGTTGTTTTGTCTCGAATTTTGGATGATATTGTGAATGTGGGATACCAACACTTAGAAAAGAAAATCGTGGATTCGGTAAATGGACAAAAGGTGCGTAATTTACAACATCTGATCGAGATCTTTGAGGCTCTAGAAGACGAGTATTTTGTGATTGTCACCCGTGATGGAGTCGAAATTATTTTGGATCGAAAAGAGGTGATGGAGCGGAATCCAAAGATTCTCAATCGCTATTTTATCAATCATGACCGCTCAAGGGAACTCCGATGAAGAGGATCTTATGTGCCTTTTTGATGACGGTCTATTTGTATGGAGCCGATTATAACTTTGGCGGAACATCGGATGAGCGGCACAAAGAGATGGTGGAGCATTTGACCCCTGAGCCTCCTCCTTTATCGTGGTGGGATCGGCCGTATCTGACTGGAGATTGGAATGGAGGGCGCTCAAAGCTGGCACGAGATGGAGTGACCATCGGCATGTCTTATGTGGCAGATATCTTGGGGAATCCCATTGGGGGACGTGCAAAAGGGGTTGCCTTTGCGGGATCCTTTGGTCTCGATATCAATGTGGATATCGGAAAATATACCGCGCTGAAAGGCCTTTCCTTCTATACCTCAGTTGTTGGAAGGACCGGAACCAATCTGAGCGCCAAGAAAATCGGAAACCAGTTCCCCGTGGCACAGGTCTATGGAGGACAAAACATTCGTCTGAACGAATTTTACTTAAAGCAAGTTCTTTGTGATGAATGGATCTTGATGAAGCTTGGGCGCCTCAATGGAGGAAATGATTTCCTCCAATCTGAACTCTATTATAAGTTTGTCAACAATGGGTTCGATGGAAACCCGATTGCAATCTTTTTTAACGGACCCTTTACCGCGTATCCCAATGCCACCTGGGGGTTTTTGTTTCAATTTCGTCCCTATAAGCGGATTTTAGCAAAGCTTGCAGCTTATGTGGCGCAAGATGATGTCGCGGATAACAAATATCATGGACTCAACTGGTCGCTAAATGGCTCTGATGGCACCCTTCTCATGACCGAATGGTCCTATCAGGTCAATCAACTCAAAACCGATACGGGATATCCCGGCAACTACCGAGCTGGGTATTACTACTTTACCGATAGTAAAGGGGAAAAGTTTTTAGGGGGGCATTATCATGGCAACTCAGGGTATTACTTCTTGATCGACCAGATGATTTTCCGCCAAGGAGACCCTAAAGAGGAAAGAGGACTCACCCCGTTTGTTGCCCTTTTATTTGCGCCTAAAGATCGAAACCTTTTGCCGTTTTTCGTCTCTTCAGGACTTGTCTATAAAGGGCTTTTTCCCTCTCGTCCGAAGGATTATACTAACCTAGGCTTTATCTATGGGAAGTATAGCACGGACATGCGACAAGCGCAGGAAATTGCGAAGCGGACGCGGATGATGCCTGTCCCTTCTTTTGGCAACCAACCGCAAAACTTCGAGGCATTGATTGAGCTCAACCACTGGTTTCAAATCAATCCCTGGTTTATCATTGTTCCTGATGTGCAATACATCATCAACCCACGCGGACTAGGAACGATCAAGGACGCCCTTGTCATCGGCGCTCAAATCAGTGTGACCCTTTAATCCATAATGAGTTATAATTGTGGCCGCTGAATGAGATAGTAAAGATTTCCCCCTAGACTTCTAGTTTCATAGACGTTTCCAGCAAGATCTGGAAGTAAAGATTTTCCAGTATCCGGTGAGATTTGCATAGATGATATTTGATCTAAGCTCACAATGTATGTCATATGATCTTTTAGCTCTGTAGGATCAAAGTGAGGATGATCATAAAGATAAATAATCTCTTGCTTTTGAATAGTGCTGATCATTTCTGAAACATGACGCATGATAGTGGGAATGCAGTTGCGTTCTTTGCAGACATATTGATTGAATAGAGAGAAGAGTGGTCTCAGAGCAGGGTCTAAAATTCTTAATATCTGATTAGAATAAGTTTCGACAGTACCCCATGATTTGGGTTGTATGCTTGGGTTTTCTCCCTTTTGGCAAATGCTTTGGAAAAGGGTATCCATAGACTTAGCAAAGGCTTTTTTATGATCATAGACTTCATAACAGAACTGTTTGTTTGCCGAAATGGCTTCACTGACAGAGATGTCACCGGCTACAAGCATTTCATCTTCTGAGGCTTGTATCATGAGCCTTAGGTCTGGATGGTTAAAGCTTCCTATGCAATATCTTACAACTCTTCCTTCTTCATTCACATGTTGGAGTGTTTCTCCATTTTCATCGGAGATAACCACTGTTCCTGCTCCATGGTTTTTCCCGATCTTTAGAAGCTCATCCTGCACACCCACATCCAATCGAGGAAGGACAAAAACAATAGCTTCATTCCTCTGATTTCTTTGAAGAATTGCATCAACAAAACCCAGTCTCAGTTCATTGCTCTTTGAATAGCCTACATAGAGAGCAAATTGAGCAAGGTCACCTCGAACTCTTTGCTGCGTTTCTGGAGAGGTTTGAGCGAATTGCTGCATGCGCATTTCTTGAGTGGTTAATTGATGTTGGGTCTCCCAATCTGGTTCAATATAGATCCCTATTTGGTTTTCGGATAAGCCAAGAGATAGTGAGCAATAAATAGAACTTAAAGCAGGAAGAGGGTCTGCTTCAAATCCATATTCAGTGAGGGAAAGTGTCTTGACGTTTTTTCTTTGCAAGTAAAAATAGCTCTCCCCACGGGATGTAGAGACAATGATCTGAAGCGCAAGGTTTGAAACCTCAATAAGCTCAGTTTTGGAAAAGAGTTTTTTTGTCAGGGGATGTATTTCAAATGGGAGACCATTGAAACATTCAGAACTCCTTGTGGATCGTATTTCTAATTGATCACGTGTAATGATTTCCCTGATGAGAGCATGAGCAAGTTTCACGGTGGCACCTAAATCCCCCAAACGATCTATAGGGTTAACAGCTACAAGAATTTTTTGATTCGGG
>JAGROF010000043.1 GCA_020440405.1 Chlamydiia bacterium | reverse complement strand
GGGGATTTCATAGCTTTTCTTTCCTACCGAGACAAGATTTCGCTCGTAAGGCAAAAAAGTGCGAGTTTTATAATATTCGTCATAACGCACCACTGACCTTAAAAAAGATGAATCGCATCTCACGCAACTGCGCGCATAGATGTGTTTTGCTTTTTTAAGTGCCATTCTCACAAGGAGAGTGGAGAAAGGTGGTGTCGATTCCAAATCGATTTCCTAACTTTAAAGACAGATTTGAGGCAAGAAAGAGGTCCCCCAAACAACTACCCCTGTGTTTGGATCTTTCTTTCAAGGTCAGGCCTATTCTCACCCTGTAGGCAAGATCTTATATACCCCTAAATCGGGACAATTGCCTTGCCTCAACTCTGTCTTTCAAGAGGAAATCCTCAGAGTCGATCTTCACTTAAAGACAGATTTGTTCCTAGCTGTGAGGCAAGAAGGATCTTTGGGTCTTTGGACTTCCCCCCCCTTCTTGAGTCGGACCTGCCCCCTTCTTGCTTCACTTTTTTTCTGAGGTAGGAGCCAATCTGTTTTTAAGAAAGGAGAAAGGTATGAGTCAAACATACGAAGCAAACTACAACGGATACCAAGACTGGTATGCCGATCAAAACGCTAAGTTTGAAAGCGTTTATAACAATGAAGAGCTTGCTGAAGAGCATCCAATGGAATATATCGGAGAGCTTCTTTTCGTCATTATGCAGACGTACAATGGATATCCTGCATGGACAGGGGAAGGCATTGACCATGCGGCAAATGATACGACTGCCATCTCGAACCTTGAGGGACTTTTTTCAAATCCTCAATCCTACTCAACAGATCAAGCGAAAGACATTATCAACCAGTACGATGAGATGTATCAGCAGGCGTATAGTGTGGCAAGTCCCAACAGCCCGAGCTATGATCCCAGCAACCCCTTCTTTAATGTCGACCAAACAATTATCGATCAGAGTCCTTCGATTTTTCCTTCAGGATGGACATTTCCAACGGGAAGTAATTTAACCGATGATGATGTGACAGAGTGTCAGAGCTACTGGGGAACGCAGTGGGAGATGGCAGCAGGAGGAAATACTAGTGAG
Organism: Chlamydiia bacterium; assembly: GCA_020440405.1. Taxonomy (GTDB): domain Bacteria; phylum Chlamydiota; class Chlamydiia; order Chlamydiales; family Simkaniaceae; genus Neptunichlamydia. The sequence continues at coordinate 21,363 of JAGROF010000043.1, read as the reverse complement.
ATTACAGCAACAGAAACAGCGTTTAGTAATGAGCTCAGTGCAGTTGATGGAGTGAACTCTGCAATGCAATCAGAAACCAAGTATTTTCAATCTCAGTCCCAAGAGATTCAGAGTTTATTCCAAAACACCACAAAATCGGTTGCTGGATTTCATCAAACCTCAGTCCAAAACGAAATCCCTTCTTAAGGAGAGAAAAATGGTCGATCAAATTCAACCCTCATTAGGGAATATGGAACTCACACAAGACTGCTCGACGATGCAAACAGCTCTGCAGACAGCGGAGATTATGACAGCAAAGACATTGATTACTGAGGCCTATCTTTTGGAATATGAGTATAACTTACAAACAAAGGCGGCAGATAAGATTCCTGATGCACATGATCAGAATTATATGCTGACAATCCATATAGCAGCCGGAATGACACAAGATGGAAAAGGCGGATATACAGTTCAGACAAAGACGCTTGAGTTTAACGACCCAGGATACCCTCCTCCGAGTGTCACAGGAGCAACTGCTGAGCAGTATGAAGATGAAACCGAAGCGACGATGGATGCTGTCAATACGGGATTAGAGACCTGGCAGCAGGCGACGGAACAAGCGTTGACATCTGGATACTCAGAGCTGAACCAGATGTCACAAAATGAGACCGGATTTGTTCAGTTTAGCTCGGATGCAAACAATGCTTCTGAATTCTTAACACAACTCGTTAGAACAAAGTTAACTTAGAGGTTTTTAATGACAGATACAACAATTGATCCCAATGCCAGTAGTTACCTCATGATGGAAGATACGGGAAATATGCAAAAAGCCCTGGTAAATGAAGAAATTCAACTTTCCAGTGCAGTCATCCGTGCGTCCAATGAAGAACAATCGAGTGGATTTGAGGAACTCTATACCCTTCAATGGATTTATGAAGGATCACTAGGAGGCTCTCTCGAAATCAACTATGCACGTTATATGGTTCAGACGCATACTGCAGGAGGAGGAACAGTCTATACAATCGATTATTATCCGATGACTTTTGATGACCCAGGTTGGGGAACCTACGGAACGAAGCATGCAACTGAGGAAAACCAGCAAACCCAATCGACAGCGCAGGTTTATACAGAATATGCTGAGATGAAACAAAATGGATACGATTCTTTTAACAAAATGGGAAGCTCACTTATAGACCAAGCCACGCAAAACTCTACAGCGATGACGCAGTTTGGAAACGACACGAGCGATGGGGATGCATTTACGGCGCAACTACTTGCGTCGTCATTAACATAAAAAAATAATAGGAGAAATTCTTATGTCAACTGTTACAAATTCAACAAGTGAAGCCAATCAGGCTCCTACAACATCCAATGGAGTGGATGCGATTTTTATGGCGGAAGCAGCGATTGCAGAAGTCTTAGGAATCGCCATTTCAGCCCAAGGCGAGCAGGCGACTGCATCTCAAGAGAATGCAGAAGCTTTGCTTCATAGCGATGCTATAAGTACACAAAACCTTCAAGATGAAATCGAAAAGCAAGAACACCACGGATTTTGGCACCATTTCTTAAACATTGGAATCGATGTTGTAATGGGTGCTGTGATTATATCTAGCCTTGCTACAGGAGATGTCGCTGGAGCTGTTCTCATGGCTGGTCTGATGACCGCTCAGTTAACAGGAGGCTTTGGTAAAGCAGCGGGTGAGATTTCTAAAGGACTTCAAGCTGCAGGAGTCCCTCCTGAAATTGCAAATATCACTGCCGATGTAGTTGTTATTCTTATAGCTTTTGCCGCAGGCGCAGGATTGAGTGCTTTAGGCGCTGCTGATGCAGGAATCGAATCTAGTGAGGAAGGAATGAATGCCCTTGAAGAAGGGATCGAAATGACAGACTTTTCTTCTGAAGTTGTTGTTGAAGATGAAGTGGGAAGCGGAGCTGAAGAAGCTGCTAAGAAAGAAAACCCCAGTAACCTGAAAAAAGCTGTAGGTTCTGGGCTTTTGGCTGGGTCTGCTGCGACAGGTCAAGTCTCAATGAATTTGACTCAAAGCATCATGGCTCTATCGAATACATCTGGAAATGAAGAAAAGCTAATTGGGTTCCTCGTTGAGCTAGCTCTTCTTGTCGCGTCTATTGGAGGTGGAATGGCTGGTGCTAGCATGGCCTTTTCTACAACTGCAGAAAATGACGTTGCTAAAGGTGTAAGAGCAGGACTTCAGATGGTCCAAGGATCTCTCATGGCTGGGGAAGGTGTTGTGAGTGCTCAAATGGGAGTGACCACGGAGAGAATGGGAAAAACTTCTGCTGATCTAACACGGATCAATGCTGAAACCATGCGTAATAACGAAATGCTTAAAAAGAACTCTCAGCGCACCAGTGAAATCATCGCAACCTATGAGAGTCTTGAAAGACAATTCACTGACCTATTTACAGCAGATTACGCAGCTGCACGCGCTTAAAAGGAGAAATTTTATGTCAATTCCAAATATGACAACTATGGGAACTTCGCAGTATACATCTGCCGTTCCCGCCCAAGTCACTGAAGCTTTATCTGAGATTGCTCATGCAGAACTCATGCTTTCCAACATCAATGGAGTACTCAGCGTGGTTCAAGGGAATAATGCCCTGAAGCAAGCTGAAAGTGAAGCTAAATCCATCATCAAAGAAGGATGGGGAAATGCAATCGGACAATTTGCAGTGGGACTGACCCAAGTCGTTGCAGGAGCTATGACGATGAAGTCCGCAACAGACTTCTTATCAAAGATGTCTGAAGGTAGCGATATCGATACAAAGCTTGCTGCAAAAGAGCAGGAGAAACAAGGCATTATAGAAAGATCGGAAAGCAATGTGAGCGCTCAAGACGAAGAGCTGCCTCAATCAAATGATCAAAACGAAGAACTTGATAAAGTCAATAAGGAAATTGACGCCTTGAAAGAGCAGAAAGGAAAAGTGGAATCTGAGCAGCGCATCCTAGAAGGAAAAATGAAGCGAACTATGGGAATGGATGAGATCGTTCGAGGAAGCGGTCAGGTGTTGCAAGCAGGTAGCCAGGTCTATGCGGCTGAGCAGCGTGCAAGTCAAACCATGGAGCGGACAATTGGTGGAATGATGCAGAATCAGTCCCAGCAATTTGCCCAGCGAGCCGACCAATTTGAGAGTGAGATGAATAAGCCTTTCGAGCAACTTGTTCAAATGGCTCAAACTCAGTCTGCAAGGTAAGTCTTTAAAAAAGAGGAGGTTACGGCCTCCTCTTTTTCTTTTGTAAAGAGCTTGTCAAGAAAATCCTTCATTGGTATAATTAACCTTATAGGGGATGAATAGGTTCTGTTAGGAACGTATTTGATTCTCTATGCTATCATCTTGTCGTTTCCGACAGAATCTATCCAGACTACAGTTTTTTTGGTTACTAAGGCTAAATGTGCGGCCGTTTAATAATTCTTGTTTAGACGCACCCTTATCCTTGAATGGAAGCGCATGCTTGTGCATGCGTAAGGCAGTGCGTCGTCTTACGTCGACTCACTAAACAGTTAGGAACATATATTTTCGGGGCAAAGAAGGGGTTTTGCCAAGCGGATCCGTCTGTTTGTGCGATGACATATCTCAAAAAAGGGAGGGCCTTTTTTGCCTCTTTATTAAATTAGATAGGGTTTGCCCTATCTAAAGGGGTGAAAAAATGGACACAACGTATCCAGCGTCTTATCAGGGGTATCAAGAATGGCAAAGTGCTCAGCAGACAGTTTATGACAACTTGATGAGCAATACAACGCTTGCTAGCGAGCATCCCATGGCCTACATCATGGCCTTGATGGGATTTTTAATGATGCATACGCAGCAGCAGGTCGGGTGGAATGCTCTAGAGATTCAGGGAGCATCGCAGATCTTGAATGTTCTTTCGAACCTACAAGGAGCATTTTCAGAGTCTTCAGGGTCATATAATAGTGATATCGATCAACCTATTGATGAAGCGGATGCACTCTATAACCAACTCGAAGCAGTCCCGGAAGGAAGTCCCTTCTATGATGTGGCACAGACAGTAACGCAGCAGCTTAAGGCGATCTTTCCTCCAGGGTGGACATTTCCAACAAGTGGTGCAGATTATAATAGCGTTTATAGCTGGTGGCAGACGCAGTGGCATGCAGCAGTTGATGGAAACACGTCTTATATTACAGAGACAAACACGGCCTTTTCGAACGCTATTAGCGCCGTTAATGGCGTCAGCTCTGAGTTTCAATCGGAGAATAAGTACTATAACTCGAGCTTGCAGGAGTACCAAGGGTTTTTCCACGATACGACACAATGCGTTGCAAGTGTTGAAAGTCAATCTGTCACCAATCAGACGCCAAATTAAGTGAGGGATAAAATGACTGGAGAAATCAACTTAAAACACAGTGAGATGTTTGTAGAAACCGCTTGCTCAAATATGCAATTGTCAATCTTGTTTGCAGAAGCGGGGACCTCAAACTTTATCGTCGATGTGGCGCAGGTTTTGGAAATTGCCTATAACGCCCAGCAGAGTGGAGACAAAGACATCTATTCTCCACATAGTGGGAGCCATCAGTTTACAATTACCATTGCCAAGACCATTCAAGAGTCGAATGGATCTTATGGCATCGTGCCAACAAAGATCTATCTTGCGGATCCTGGGCTTCCCACAGCAAATATGACGGGAACAAAGGTCGGTGAATATGAGGATGAGACCAACCAGACAGCCAAAGTGTTTAACACATGGATGCAGTCGTGGCAACAGGCCGCAGAGCAAGAGGCAATGCAAGGGTATACGCAGCTGAGCAGCTTATCTCAAGGAGCAAATTCCTTTGTGCAGTTTGCAAGTGAGACGGGTCAGGTGGGACAGTACCTTACACAACTTATCGAACAAATCATTAACTAAAGGAGGGTAATCATGACACAAGGAACATTCGATCCTGCATGTAGCCAAATCTATGCCATTGAGTATGCGAACAACATGGTCTTTGCATTGATCAATGAAGAAAATAATTTAGCATCTTCCATGAATGTTGCGAGTGACAAAATGAACAGTCAAGGGAGAAATGAACTTGTTAAAATGGAAGATATATACAATGGAATGAGCTCTGGATACAAAGTTTATGATTGTACCAATATTGTTCATACTAATACGGCTGCAGGAACAAATTATGGAGTTTGGGGGGATTGGAAAACATTCTCAGATCCCGGTTGGGGAAGTACCGATGATAATGAAGAAACCCAAGCAGCATCTCAAGTGTGCTCTCAATACAACGAAATGATTCAAAATGGGTATCAGTCGTTCAATAGCATGCTGAGTTCCATGTCGTCCCAAGCTTCTACCAACTCTGGGGTGGCAGGGCAGTTTTCATCGGATCAAAGTAGCAACATTCAATATGGTGCAAGTCTTTTAGCATCAAACCTAGCATAAAAAAATAAAAAAAAGGGTGTTTATTATGTCAACAACAACAATTACTCCTCAAAATACTTCAGGTGTCGAGTCCATCTTTGATATGGAATATGCACTTGGTGAAGTTCTAGGGCTTGCGATTGAGTCGCAAGGGGTCCAAGGAACAATGGAACAAAAGTCTTCTGAATCAATTCTTGAAAACGATCTAAATAGTGCGAGCAATGTCGATGATGAAGTCAATCAGCAAAAGCATGAAAGCTTTTGGGATAAGCTTATCGGCGATGTCGTTGATGTCGTTTTAGGAGCTGCTGCTCTGCTCAGCTTTGCGACAGGAGATGTGGCTGGAGGAGCTGTCTTAACAGCGATGCTCGTGATGAGCCTGACCCATGGGTTTAGTGAAATCGCTTCAGGACTCTCTGATGTCTTCCAAGATATGGGAATGTCTTCTAAAACAGCAGACGTTCTTGCAGACAGCTTAGTCTTTATCTTTGCTGTGATAGCTGCTGTTGCAACAGGTGCGATCTTTACAGATGGAGCTGAAGCAGCAGGAAAAGTCGCTGAAGGAGGAGCTAAAGCTGCTGAAGATGGAATCGAAATGACCGATTTCGCAGCAGAAGGAACCGAAGAACTCGATACAGCGAGTGAAAACACAGAAGAGACGAAGAAAGGACCAAGCAAATTAAAAAAAGCTGCGCAGCTTGGACTGATGGCAGGATCCTCTGCCTCTGCACAACTTTCCACTAACTTTGCAGAAAACCTCGCAGAAATTGTCGATCCTAATGGAAAACACCAGCAGCTTGTGGCGTTCTTGATTGAATTGATTGTCATGATTGCTTCGATTGGAGCGGGAGTTGGTGGAGGGATGATGGCCGTATCATCTGCTTCCACTGCTGCTGAAGGGACCGCGAGAGGTATAATGGGCATGACGCGTGGATATATGCAAGTCATTCTTGGCGAAGTGAATGTGGCTTCAGGAATCACTAATCTTGAAATTTCAGAGACCATGTCAAATATCACACTCAACAATGCTGCTAATACTATCAACGAACAAAACATGAAACAGACCTCTGAAAGAACCTCTGAAATCATCCAAGAATTTGGACAGATGGAAAGCAATTCAAACTTCTTCAGCAGTGGATTTGCAGCTGCAGAAGCAATGGTTTAAGGAGGATACAATGGGATTAGTCAATTTAAATGCCAATCATAACGAATATGTTTCAGCAGTGCCGCCAAGCGTCAATGCTGCACTTGCAGAACTCGCTTTAGTGAACCTGCACCTTTCGACCATCAATGGCGTGCTCAATGTCACAATGGCAAACAACCAGATGCAGGCAGCGCAAAAAGAAGCCAGCCACCAAAAGAGACAAGGGTGGGCCGAAGCGATCGGTGAGTTTGCCGTCGCTGGAGCGCAAGTTGTTGCAGGAGGATTGACCTTTACTGCTTCAACTAACTTCTTATCTGGACTGTCTTCAAATGCGCAAATCGATGAACAAATTGAAAACGCTTCGGCTTACAAAACGGCACTGAATAACCGCACCGGCGATGCTGGGCTCGATGATGAAGAACTACCACTTCAAAACGATCCAGAGGAAACTGCCGCTGTTGAAGCGCGCCTAAATGAGATGATTGAAAATCGTGATTTCGTGAATCAGAAGCCAGACAATAAAGTGAGTGCTGCTGGAACCGATAGTAATATGATTGATAAACTCTCTGACGAACAAGCCGCGACTCTTTCTGAAAACATCGATCAAACAATCGAAAGCCTCAATAGTCAAAAGGCCAACAACGACATGACATTGAAAATAAAAGAAGCGAAAATGAAGCGGATGGATGGAATAGGAATGATTGTCCAAGGTGTGGGCCAAGCCGGCCAAGCGATCACACGGACCATTGCCGGGCATGAAACCGCCGAAGCGACCGTTCAACGCAACCTTGAAAGTGTGATGGGCAGCCAGGCACAACACTTTGAGCAGCGCGATCAGTCGCTCCTCAGTGAGTCCCTCAAGCCCTTTGAGCAGCTCGTCCAAATGGCGCAGACTCAGGTCGTACACTAAGCATTTTTTTTCCCGGCCGCCACGCCACTCTCTTGTCTCCTCCCAAAATTCAAGAGGCGTGGCGGCCTTTTTTTAACCCATTAATAGTAAGCGCATTAACACAAACCACTCACCAAGAGCGGCTTATACACCACTTAAGTCTCTTATTTTGATTATCTTATAAAAAATTAACAAATTTAAATTAAATGGTTAAATATGTTATAATTAAATAAAAATAATAGAGGTGTTTAATATTTATGGAGCGGACAGAAACATTGAGGCGCGCACAGAGCCTCCCTGATTTCTCTCATCTATCTGAAAGTGAAAGACTTATGTCTGGATCTGTAGATGGTCTAGCGCGGAGCGTTGTCTCTTCTGCACCTCTTACGCATACTGGAGGAGGAAGCTCCCTCACTTTCGAAAAAGAAAAGGTTCGACCAGGGCCTACAAATGTCACCTCTCTTCTCACCGCTGAGCTTGGAGGAGCGACCCTTGAAGCAACCGTTAGAAATCCTGGTGTAAGTGTTGAGGCAACCGTTGCATACAATCCGTTGGAAGTTGATGATCTCGAGGAGCCTGAGGCCCTCATTTTTGAAGCCCCTCAAGCCAGAGAGTTTGATCCCGAGAATATCGATCAGTACCTCAATGGAAGAAAAGCTGTTCTGGTCTTTTCAACGGCTGCAGGGCACGGAGAAGGTGTTAAATGCGCTAAAGACCTGAATAAGGAAGTTGATGGAAAACCAGTTCCTGATGACGACCGTCAACAGAAAGTGAACGTCCAGTTTGCCAAACTAAAACACCTCATTGGTGTTGCAGGACGACACCCCAGACCGAATAAACCCATTAGTTACAGCACGACCTGGCACTTTGTAGAAGTCTACGACCGCCCAGGAGCAACTCCTAAAAAATACGACCTTACAAATAAAGATGATATCCGTCGCCTCTTGGAAGACGAAGACGTCAATGATGTCACTGACGAGAAAGTTGATAAGATCTACCAAGAAGCTCTCTCGATTAACCGAGAAGTCAAAAAGCTTACCGAGCCAGAAACTGGGAAACGACCTGATGCCTTTTTGCATGATTACGTCGGAAATCCTAATGGCCTCGAACTCTACAGTCCGTTCACACGCGCTGATCAAAAGGTCAAAACCGACTCGAAACACGCTAAATATGGCGAAACTCTTGTTGAATTTGGACTCGCCCAAAAAGGCTCAAGAATCTTCGGTTCGAACAAGCTCACAGCACAAGGTGCCAAAGCCTTTAATAACATGGAAAAAGTCGCCTACCTTCAAAAGTTAATGCTAGGCAACCTTTCTCATAAGATTGGAGAGAAGGGTCGAGAGATTCAAGAGCTTCAACAGCGCGATGAAACAGAGGATAATCTCGCAGCCATTCAAAAGCTAAAAGGAGAAAGAGACGCCCTTATTAAAGCATACAATGAGATTAAAGGGGCTAATGAAACAGCCATGCATTTTGTCTTGATGGAGCTTGAGAAGCCTCGTATTTATACCGAAAGACGATGGAATGAAGCCGCCGGAAGGTTTGAAACGGCACAAGGAGTTGTTGCAGGAAAGGCTCTTCTTGAACGGGCAGAGGATACTCCACAGGGAAGACAGACTTACCTAGGACCCACGCGACAAGGCGATAGTGAAGCATTGGAGCAAGTGACTCGGGACCGTCGCTTTACCTTGGCAAGCGATACCGCAAGAGATTATGAACACATCGTTTCAAGAGAAAATAAGCACTGGACATGGAAAGGGCGTAAACCTTACGAAACCAGCAAGGAAGATAAGCAACAAGCTGTCGAAGTAGGGACACTCATGTACCACTTAGCACAGGATGCAGATCCTTCTCGAGGAGGATCCACCGAGCGTGTCGAACTCATTCAAGCTAACCAACGCCTCAACCGAGAAACCTTTAAAGAGACTACCAGAGATGCTTCTGGCAATCCGATTCAAGTCCCCGTAACAGTGGGACATCAAGTCTTCCGTGAACCTAAGGGAGAAAGACTCCTTCTTCATGCCGTTCTCTATCATGAAGGAGCAAGTGACTCTGGAGAAGCTCTAGGATCTTATGGAAGTGCCCCAGAGCCCGTTCGCGAAACTCTTTTAGAGGCTCTTGATACCTTCAAACTCGCGCGTGATTCCGCACCTCTTAATGCTCATAAAGCAGGAGAAAGTGTCGAAACAGCAAAAGTCGGCCAACAAGGACGTGAAGCAGCTCCCGCTGCCTAATTCAAAAACCTTTCACTATTATCATTGGCAAATAAAATAGTTTGCGTAAATTTTTGAGCAAACGTTTAAAACATTTCTTTCTTTGAAGATTTTATTGGAGCTGTTGTTGCCGAAGCCCATGATACCAACAAAGTCGCGGGCATCGCTTTTAGCTTCGTCGAAGGGACAGTAGCCGCCACACTCGCCCTAGGTTTTAGGGAATAATTTTTTTGTGATTTTTGTTTTTTGTGCATCTGTGATCACGCCAAGTTTGACGTGTTCGGAGAGAGAGTGTGTGATTTGGCGGCGGTAACTGCGGAGGTTGATGCCGTGGGCGGCGTATTCTTGGAAGCAGAGGGTGAGGGCGTCATCGATGCGGTCGGCATTGCAGAGGGCGGTGAGATGGCGGCGGAAGTCTGTGGCTTCTGGGGAGGAGCCGGTGGTGCGGAGGGGGCGGTGTTTGTCATAGGGGATAGTGATGGCGGGCATGGTGTTTTCTCCGGGACGGGAGCCTCTTCCGGTTACAAATTTTTTCATTTTAGGATTGGTTGTAGATTTCCAGACGTCATGGGGAATGGTGTGATCGCTTTCAATGACGCCTGTGACGGAGAATTGTTTGGTCCAGGCGTGCACGCCGGTGACGCCAAGGCATTCTTTTTGGAAGGCGCGGTAGATGGCGGGATAGGTGGTGGCAATATACTGAAGGTTGGTTGGAGAAAAGGAGATGGCGCCGCGCTGGGTTTTTCGGATGTTGCGGTCGGTTTGTACGCGGCTTCCTAAGAGTCTGCGTAGGACTTTTTCGGATTGATAACCTTCTTCGTCCATGAGGAATTGGTGATCGGTAAAGGGCAGATAAGTTAAGGCGTCTTGGGAGGTATAGCTGCGGCTTTGAGAGAGCTCTCTGGTTGCGAATTTGTGGAGGATGGAGGTGGGATGATGGGTGACGATTTTTCTTAAGGGGAGTGCATAGCGGAGAAGGTTGAGGGTTTTCCCATCGTATTGAGAGCCAAGATGAAGGGCAGACAGGCGCCCATAAGGATCAAAGTAACTTCCTCCTGAAGAGAAGGAGTCAGAGTCATGGTAGGTAAGGAGAAATTGGGTTTGATAGGGGGTTTGATCAAAGGCGTGTACGGAGACTTTAAGGGGTTTTCCTAGAGGGTAGTGAAGGAGAGCTGGCTCGGAGACAGTATGATCTTGTGTGTTTAGGGAGACAAAACCGAGGCGTTTTCCAATGGGACCTTTGAGTTTAACAATGGCGTAGTCAAGAGAGGGATCGTTTTCAATGACGGATTCAAATAGGGTATGACCGGCAGAATGGGTTTTTCCTAGAAACTCTGTATACCCGAAGGTGACATCAAGATAAGGAACGTTGCGCCCTTCAATAGCATGGCGGGCCATAAGGACGAGGTTTTCTGCAATGAGGACACAGGTGCCAAGGCTTTGTCCGGTTTGTGTGTCTCGAATGGTTCCCATTTTATTGAGAAGAGGGGAAAGGGTGTGAGCGAGGGGGACAACTCCAAACATAGGGGAAGCGGGGCTTTGAGAATAGATAAGGTCTAGAGGATTGGTTTGTCTCAGGCGGGTATAATCAAAGTGGCCAGAAACGGGGGCATAGGGACAAGATTGGGTGTTATAAGGAACGGGGCCATAGAAAGCTTTTCGAACAGAGGAATAGGAAGGAACTTCCCAAGGTTGACTGAGTAAATTTGTGCGGTATACAGGGTCCATTTGATCTTCTCCGCAAAAAGTGTAGCAGAGAAGATTTTAAAAGGCAAATTATGAGGCTTTGGAGTTTTTGATCACAGGGGGTTTGTTGTCGTTGACGCAGCCTTCTTCAATGAGAACCTCTTTGACGGTAGGTTCATAAGGTCCATAAATAAATTTCTTATCTTTTTATAATTCTATTGTGCGTGTAGAATAGGTCCTTAATTTCTTAATTTTAAAGGAGAATTTTATGTTTTCTGTTTCGATGGTCACAAGAGTTAGTGGAGCTTTATTCTGTCCAATAAATTTGTCTAGAAGCATTTTAAATCCTCATAATTTAATTAGCAGCCCTTTTATAAGAGGGTTTTCTAGCTTTATTTCAAGAGGAGACATTGTTATATATAAAGGCTTCCATAAAGGTGAGCTTGGTGATGTTGTGCAAAATAAAGGACGGCCCAATTTAGTTGTTTCTTCAGATTCTGTAATAAGTAAAACTGGAAATTTTTTACTGGCTCCTATCAGCACAGCTCCTAAGCGACATGATTTTGAAGTTGAGTTATCTGCGGATAATCAAACAAAATTGAAAGAGACTTCTAAGGTCATGGTAAATCAAATTTTTACTGCCAATATCAAAGAAGGAAAAGTGAAAAAAATAGGTACAGCATTATCTCATATGGATTCTGTCGATGAGGCGTTAAAAGTTTGTTTTGGAGATTTGGGTCAAGGGATTGTAGATCCTGATCGCATGAAGATAACAAGAGGAGATTTTGTTGAAATTGATGATGGAAATTCTCATTTTGAAGGAATAGTAGTATCCAATAATCTGGGAAACTTTTCTTCTAGAATTGCGATGGTTGCTGATTCGAGCCTTGAGGGGCGTTCAATTAGAGTTGTTGATGAATTTAGTACAAAAATAAGAGTTGAACATGAAAATGGACCTAAAGAAATGACGATTAGGTGCTATGACATTAACACATTTTCCCAATCTATTATGATGAGAAGGGGGAAAATAAAAAATAATGAAATGGAAAAAATATTAAAAGTTCTAAATCTTGTTTTGGGAATTTCCGTTTAAATAAATTAGCAGCAGTTTTTAAAAACTGCTGCTGTAATACATTACTTTTTGTATTGATTCCTAAGATGATGCAATCCCATTTCCATTGAATACCGAGTTACTTCTTCGAACTCCGGATCACCAGCTTGTTGCTTATACATTTCAGCAAGTTTTTTTTGTAATTCTGGACTATTTTTGATTTGTTCATAAGTATAAGAAGCTGTTTTTTTGGTAGAAGAGTTAGATCCTGTAAAGGAAGTACTTGAATCTGAAATGGTTTCAATTTTCTGAGCCGTGCCATAAGAACGGTGACTAAAACATCCCCGAAAATTTGTTTCGAACAATGGGGAATAGTTACGTCTAGTTAGTAATCCTAAAAAAATTCTTCCAGTCATAACAGACCTCCTTGTAATAAGCTGCTCTATTATCTTTTGGAGTGCTTTAAAAATCAACATTTGATTGACTCTTGGCTAAGATGCTTGCACTTTTTAACCTTTAGGTAAGAAATAGAGAAGTAGGAGGAGGAAGGAAAAATAGGGTTGTAAGGGTTGAGTTAGCTCTTTCTTTTGATTATTTATGAGGCTTTGGAGTTTTTGATTACAGGGGGTTTGTTGTCGTTGACGCAGCCTTCTTCAATGAGAACCTCTTTGACGGTGGGGTCGGAGGGGACTTCGTACATGAGGTCCATGAGGAGGGTTTCCACGATCATGCGGAGGGCACGGGCACCGGTGTCGGATTTTTTGGCCTTGGCGGCAATGGCTTTGAGGGCATCTTCGGTGAAGTTAAGTTGCACGCCATCTTCTGCAAAGAGGGCTTGGTATTGTCCGATAATGGCATTTTTGGGTGTGACAAGGATTTCAACAAGGTCTTCAAGGGTGAGTTCATTACAGTTAGCGAGGCTATTAAAACGGCCAACGAACTCGGGGATGAGACCAAACTCAACAAGGTCTTCGGTTTCGACTTTCGAGAGGAGGTAATTGGTTTCTGTGGCGTCGAAGGCGCGGTCTTGTTGCTCGGTGTCGAAGCCGATCACCCCTTTTCCAAGACGTTTGGCGACGATTTTATCGAGGTTGACAAAGGCTCCACCGACGATAAAGAGGATGTTTTGGGTGTTGATCTTGATGTATTCTTGGTTGGGGTGCTTGCGCCCTCCTTTCGGCGGGACGTTGGCGATGGTTCCCTCTACAATTTTTAGGAGGGACTGTTGGACGCCTTCTCCAGAAACGTCTCTTGTGATGGAGACATTTCCTGTGGTTTTGCGGATTTTATCGATCTCATCGACGTAGATGATCCCTTGCTCGGCTCGGGCGATATCGTAGTCGGCATTTTGCACCAGGCGGAGGATAATGTTTTCGACATCTTCTCCGACATACCCTGCTTCAGTGAGGGTAGTGGCGTCTGCGATGGCAAACGGCACATCAAGAACTTCTGCCAAGGTGCGGGCAATGAGAGTTTTTCCAGAACCAGTTGGTCCTAAAAGAAGAACATTAGATTTACTATACTGGATGGCATTTTTTTCGTCGGAAGAAAGGGAGCGAATCCGTTTATAGTGGTTATATACGGCAACAGAGATGGTCTTTTTGGCTTTTTCTTGCCCAATGATGTAGGCATCTAGGCGGTCTTTGATCTCTTTGGGCTTTAAGAGTTTGATCTCATGCTTGACGGCTTTTTTTTCGACGATGTCCATACAAAGACGGACGCATTTATCACAAATAAAAGCGTTGGGACCTGAGACGAGTTTTTCCACAGCATCTTCGGTGCGCCCACAAAAGGAGCAGGCTGCCATTTCTTGAGATCCACTTGCTTGTTTGCTCATTTGTCTTTCTTTCCTTTAGAAGGGATCACGACTTTATCGATCAGCCCATATTGTACTGCTTCTTCGGCACTCATAAAGAAGTCTCGATCTGAGTCTTCAAGCACTTTTTCAAGAGGTTGTCCGGTGTGCTCTGCAATGATTTCTGCAAGAAGGCGTTTGTTGCGGAGGATTTCTTTCGCTTGAATATGAATATCTGCCGATGTTCCTGTGATCCCTCCGTGGGGTTGGTGGATCATAATGCGGCTATTGGGAAGGGCAAAGCGCTTTCCTTTGGTTCCAGCGCAAAGAAGAAGAGCTCCCATCGAGGCTGCTTGCCCGATGCAATAGGTGTTCACATCGATGCCGAGGAAACGGATAGTGTCATAAATAGCGAGGCCTGAGGAAATAATGCCTCCAGGAGAGTTAATATAGATATTGATGTCTTTTTTGGGATCGTCTGCTCGGAGGAAGATGAGCTGCGCCACGACAGCGTTGGCGACTTGATCATTCAGCTCTGTTCCGATGAAGATAATGCGATCTTTTAGAAGGCGTGAGTAGATGTCCATCGAGCGTTCGCCACGCCCAGTATCTTCAATGACATAAGGGATCAAAGACATGTCGGTTCCTTTTTAATTATCGTTTTTTTCTTTTATAGACATCTCAAGCGCTTCGGTCAAGAGTTCTTCGTAGATTTCTTTTTTGGAGCGCTTTTTTTTGCTGTTGTTGCCTTCTTCGGTGCTGCTTTTTTTGCTGTTGTTGTCTTCTTCGGAGCGGCGTCTTTTTTTGGAGCTGCTTTTTTGGCGGCTGTTTTTTTAGGCGCTGCTTCTTTCTTAGGCTTGGGAGGAACGACTTTTGCTTTGCTAATCAAAAAGTCTTCGGCTTTAGTGAGAATCAGACGAGACATTGCAATCGCTTTTTGTTCTTGGGAATCTTCTTTCGCCGTATAGAGGTCGGATTGATCGCTGAACATGGCTTCAAGAGGTGTTTTGACCCCTTGGTGGACTTCACTTGGGGAAACCTGAATTTTGTGGTCTTGAATGAGTTTCCTTGAGATATAGAAAAGGCGCACAGCGCGTTCTCCTTGCGTGTGAATATCTTCGATGGCTTTTTTCCGTTCCTCTTCACTCATGGCCATCATTTTTTTCTGGAAGCTTGGATCGTTAACCAGTTGTTTGATGCGGAATTGGGTTTCTCGTTGAAGGAGGGTTTTAGGGAGCTCAAAAGGGTATTTTTCGATCAGGAGCTCGTTGATCTGCTCACGGTATCCGCGTTGAACGTGTTCTTCGGCTTGTTTGTTCAGAAGTTTTTCCAGATTTCCCTTCATTTCAGCGGCTGTCTTTGCGCCCATCTTTTGTGCTAAAGCATCGTCAACGGGGGGAAGCTTGGGCTTCTCGATTGATTTCAAGATCAGCCGGACTTTTTTCGGGGGGGTCGCTTTCTTTTCCTCTTCTGAGGCCTCTTCATCAGGTTGGCTGACACCCTCTTTCGACTCTCCAATCTTCATGTCTATAACAAGATCGTGCATCCATTTTGCCATCTTAGCTTTCGTCACTTCGAACCGGGCATTTTGCAGAGCTTTTTGAGGAGGATCTTCTTCAATGATGTCCACATCAACGAGGATGTAGTCTCCTTCTTTCACATTGCGGTCTGAAATCTTCTCCCACTCTGCAAAGAACATTTGAATGTCTTCAAGGGTCGAATCCACTTTTTTGGCATCGACACTTTCTCTCTTGATCTCTTCAATTTCAAGACTGCTTAAGTCAATTTCCGGAACAAGGGGTTCGGTTTCGAAGGAATAGGTGAGTTCAGCCCCTTCTTCTAGAGAGTGTTTTGCAATGTTAAAGTTGATTTGAGCATCATGACTGAGCAGCGGGGTGTGAGCCAATTTTTGGCATTCCCGGAAAGTTTCGTCTGCAATCGCCTTTTGCCATTGCTCTTCAAGAGGTTTAGGAAATTTCTTGACAATGAGATGGTCAGGTGCCCGTCCTTTTCGAAATCCAGGAAGCGAAACCTCTTTAGAAACCGATTTGATCGCGGTTCTCCGCGCTTTTTTCACGACTTCAGGAGAGGATTTGACTTTGTACTCCACCATGCATTCGGGCTTGCGCTCGATGGTGAAGGTCACTGTATCAGATTTATATTCTTTTGGTTCTGTCATATCTACTTGTTCTCATCTATAAAAAAAGCGGGTGATGAGATTTGAACTCACGACCCTCACGTTGGCAACGTGATGCTCTACCACTGAGCTACACCCGCATAGTCGAAAGTGCTTCAGTATACTTAGTCAGAGTTTTTTTTCAAAGATTTATCACTCTCCTCGAACGTTCAAAAAAAATGTTGAACGCACGGAAAAAAAATCGTTGCAGAGGTTTTGAAAAAGATGTAAAAGGGGGAACACTTTTGTAATGGTCCACTATAAGATGAGGTGAATATAAGGGATGCTGAACTTAAGAAAGCTGAAGCAGGATTTTTCCGCCAACGTGTTGAAGGACGGGAAGCAACTCTACGATACAAATAAGGTTCTTTCTGCAAAAATCTTGCACCTTGATGCAACGACTCTTAGAATCAGTGCTCAAGTCATGGGCCAATACAAAAATGCTTATGAAAGTGAAATTGAGATCGATCGACAAGAGAGCGAAACGATCGATTCGAACTGTGATTGCCCTTACCATTACGACTGCCAACACCTCGCTGCAGTCCTTTATTACTTAGAAGCCTACCTCGATGAGATTCTCGTTAATTACTCGAAAGAAACAGACCTTGATGAATTGACAGAAGAAGGGTTTGATGATGAAGAGAAAGAAAAACTCATGGAGGCTGTTAAGGAGGCCGAGTCAAAAGAAGAGCAGCGGCGTGATGAAGAGTATCAAAAAGAAGTTTTAACCGAATATGTAGATGCTGCAGCTGTCTTAGCGAAGTCACCATTTTTCCTTCCTGTTCAAGAAAGAATCATCGAAAAAGCAGAGCTAGCAGTTATTTACAGTGTTCCTAAAAAAGAGCGCGAAGGAGATGTGGAGTTTCAAATTGCTCTCAGACTTCCTGCTCGCTCCAAGCCGCTGCATATTCCAAACATTGGCGAATTTTTTGAAGCCATGCGGTACCAAGAAGACATCTTTATTGGTGGAAAAGGATATTTGTTTGTCCTTGAGTCGTTTGCAAATGAGGAACAAGAAATAGCTCGCCTTGTGATGGACCATTTGAAACTTCCTGAAAAAACGGCAAGTGAGAGGGCGCAGAAATCTGCATTTCTCAGCTCAAAAATGTTTGGAATGGTTTTGGCAAAAGCGCAAGAAATTGCTTCTGAAATGCTGAAACAAAGAGGGTGGACTTCTGGAGAAGAAGATTTGCCGACCCTTCCTTGTCTTTATGAAGAGAATTTAGAGTCGCCGATCCGATTTTCAAAAGTACCGGCGCACATTAAAATGACACTTGAGTTTATTCATCCTCCCACGACAAAGATCTTGCTGAATCCTACAATTCTTGTAGAAGGTGAGTCAATCATGCTTGAAGATGCGAAGTTTTTCGAGTGTGCCAAGCCAGGAATCATTTACAATCACATTTATTACCGATTTGAAGACCAAATCACTCGGCAGCACTTGCGAAGTTTCTTGCCCATTCGAGATATGACAATTCCAGAGCCACTATTTGGAACGTTTGTGGAAAACGCGTTGCCTGAACTCTCCCGATTTGCTGAAGTAGATCATCAAGATGTGACAGAACATTTTACAACCCTTCCGTTCGTAGGCAATCTTGAAGCGATTTGCGATATTTCTTTCCTCAATGGAGAGCTGGAAGCCTCTCTTTCCTTCCGCTACGAAGACACGATCGTTCCTGCGTCGTCCAAATCACTAAAGTTCGAGAACATTCATGAGTTTGTCACGCAAGAAGGGGTGATGGCGCGCAATCTTGTAGAAGAGCAAAAAATTATCCAAGATCTTTTCCGCGACTTTATTTTTGATCAAGAGCATCAAACGTACATGGCTAAAACCGATAAAAAAATTATCGAGTTTATGACCGATACGATCCCAAGGAACCAACACCGAGTCAAGTTCAATTGCCCTCAAAACTTGCTCGACCAATTCATTTACGATCAAACGAAGTTTAAGTTGGATCTCTCAGATACTAATCGGATGGATACGTACGAAATCAAGCTTGAAGTTAAAGGGGCTCTCAAAGGAGTGAAGCTCGATCGGATTTGGGATTGTATTGTTTCTCGAAGAGCTTACTTAGAGCTTGATAATGGGAGAAAGCAGACTGGAAAAGACAAGTCGAACAAACTCCCTAAAATTCTCGTGCTGGATCTCGATGAAGTAGGGAATGTGGTCCAACTGTTTGATGAACTGGGAATTGAAAAACTCGACAATACGACGATCAAACGGCCTCTTTGGAGCTTAGCAAATATCGACGAGACCAACTTCGAAGGACTCCCCGTTTCTTTTCAAATGACTCCTCGTTTGAGAGAAATCCGCAAGCAGATGCTTGGAGAAAAACACCTAAAGTTTACACCTGTTCCTGCTGGCATCAAAGCCGAGCTTCGTAAATACCAAACAGAAGGGGTTCACTGGCTTGAACGACTACGTCTCATGTACCTCAATGGAATCTTGGCTGATGATATGGGTCTTGGTAAAACCCTTCAAGCAATTGTCGCTTTGACACAACACCTTAAAGGGGACAAGTTACCTGCACTTGTCGTTTGCCCGACGTCTCTACTTTACAACTGGCAAGAAGAATGTCATAAGTTCAATCCAAAGCTGAAACCCTTGATTATTGACGGGATGCCCAATCAACGGAAAAAGTTGATTGCAACAATTGAAAATTACGATGTGATCATCACTTCTTATAGCCTTCTTCAAAAAGACATCGAGTCTTACAGTCCAATCACTTTCTCCTATATGATCCTCGATGAAGCCCAACATATCAAAAACCGTGGCACACGTAATGCCAAGTCGGTGAAATTGGTTAAGGCGGAGCACCGCTTAATCCTTTCGGGTACTCCAATTGAAAACTCGCTCGATGAGTTGTGGAGTCTATTTGACTTTCTCATGCCAGGGTTTTTGGGCAGTTACGATAGATTTCTTGAAAAATATGTTCGCATTTCTGGAGATGAGCAGGCTAAGAATTTGCAGTACCTTCGGAAAAAAGTGTCTCCATTTATCTTACGCCGTATGAAAAGCGATGTTCTCGACGACTTACCACCTGTTTCGGAAAACGTGTATCACACGCAGCTTACCGAGATGCAGCGTGATCTCTACCGCTCCTACGCTGAATCTGCACGCGATGAACTCGTTAAACTTGTAGAACGGGATGGTTTTGACAAAGTCCAAATCCATGTCTTAGCAACTTTAACGCGGCTTAAGCAAATTTGCTGTCACCCTGCAATTTTTGCAAAGGAAAAGGCTGAAGCTGGGGATTCTGCTAAATACGACATGCTTCTTGAACTCTTGCAAACACTGATTGAAGGGAAGCACAAAACAGTTATTTTCTCTCAGTACACGCGCATGCTCCAAATCATGCGCAATGACTTCGAGCAACGGGGCATTCGGTTCCAGTACTTAGATGGATCGAGTAAAAATCGCCTAGAAATCGTCAAAGAATTTAATGAAGATCCCGACATCCCAGTGTTTCTCGTTTCGCTTAAAGCGGGTGGAACCGGTCTGAACCTGGTAGGCGCGGATACGGTCATTCATTACGATATGTGGTGGAACCCAGCAGTTGAGAATCAAGCGACAGACCGAGTCCATCGGATTGGCCAGAAGGAAAATGTATCAGTTTATAAGCTCGTCACTTTGGGAACAATCGAAGAAAAAATTGTCGAAATGCAGAACCGCAAGAGGGGGATCGTGAAAAAGATCGTCAGTTGTGATGATGAGGCGATTACCAAGCTCACATGGGAAGATGTGCTTGAACTCCTGCAAACATGATAGATTTTTTATCCTCTGTCGGGTAATATGGTCCAATGAATAGGATTTAAGGTAGTTAACATGAAAGTGAGTGCAGCAGGCAAAGGAAGCCTCCTCAAAAAGTTTAAGCAAGGAATCATGGGGAAACTCGGCCGCTTAACCGGGATTTTCTCTAGCGATATCGGAATTGATTTAGGAACTGCGAATACACTTGTTTACGTTCGAGGGAAAGGGATTGTTCTTGCTGAGCCTTCAGTCGTTGCTGTTGATTCTGTCACCAATGAAGTGCTTGCAGTGGGACACAAAGCGAAGGCGATGCTTGGTAAAACACCTCGTAAGATTCACGCCGTGCGTCCGATGAAAGATGGGGTTATTGCTGACTTTGAAATTGCCGAAGGGATGCTCAAAGCGCTCATTTCTCGGGTCACTCCTTCTCGTAGCTTATTCCGTCCCAAAATTTTAATTGCTGTGCCTTCAGGAATCACAGGTGTTGAAAAACGAGCTGTTGAAGACTCAGCTTTACGCGCTGGGGCTCAAGAAGTTATTTTGATTGAAGAGCCCATGGCTGCGGCAATTGGAGTTGATCTTCCTGTTCACGAGCCTTCTGCCAACATGATTATCGATGTAGGCGGAGGAACAACTGAAATTGCAATTATTTCCCTTGGCGGGATTGTCGAGTCGCGCTCACTTCGTATCGCTGGAGATGAGTTCGATGAATGCATCATGAATTACATGCGCCGTACCTATAACTTGATGATTGGTCCCCGAACGGCTGAGGAAATTAAGATGACCATCGGCTCTGCGTATCCTCTCGGAGATCATGAGCTCGAGATGGAAGTGCGGGGACGTGACCAAGTTGCCGGTCTTCCAGTCACCAAACGGATCAACTCGGTTGAAATTCGTGAATGTTTGGCCGAACCGATTCAACAAATTATCGAAAATACCAAAGGGACACTTGAAAAGTGCCCTCCTGAACTTGCTGCCGATCTCGTCGAACGGGGTATGGTCCTCGCTGGTGGTGGCGCTTTGATCAAAGGATTGGATAAGGCCTTGATTAAAGAGACAGGATTGCCTGTTGTTGTGGCACCGAACCCACTTCTTGCTGTCTGCATGGGAACAGGCAAAGCTCTCGACTACCTTGAAAAGTTCAAAAAAGTAAAGATTTAGAGTGTGTACTACAAAGTGCTTTCACTCACTCTTAGGGATTTTTCTCATTCTTCTCTCCCTTCTTGATTTGAAAAGGACCGTTTGATCCTTCCCGAGCCAAAATACCGAGAATTTAAGAGAATTCTCTCCTGA
>JAGROF010000042.1 GCA_020440405.1 Chlamydiia bacterium | reverse complement strand
TGGGCAGCATAGATCTTTTCAATAAACCCCTTCAGATAAAATTGCTCTGCGGGGAGTTCTAACCACTTGAGAAATGGCTCAAGAAGATCGATCGAAAGTTTTAGGTTTTGGGTGTCGCGCTCATCAAAATAAAAGTTCAGAATTTGCTCAGGTGTAAAAAAAACGTAATAGTCTTCTTCATCCTCAGATTCCCTCTTCTCTCGAATATCTAAGCCAATACCAATATAAGGTCCTTCCCAGCGCTGTGGGGCCTCTAAACGTTGAATGCCTACAAAATGAAACAACCCATTAACAGGGAAATGAATGGAAGGATTAAGCTCGTTACTATCAATAATGATTTCAGACATTAAACTCCCTTCATTCGTGCTCTGAATGAAATCAATCCAACGATTTGTAATCATGAGAGACGCAGAATCAAGCCAATTATACTTTTCCAAATTTGCTATTGTCGGCTCAAATCCATTCCTCACGAGCTGATATTTTGCAACACCTAACAAAACAGCATCCACTTCAGCTTGGATTTTATAGAGCATATCGGAAAGGTACTCTTCTATCGCCTGGGTCTTTTCTTTGTTAAAATTATCTAGCTGTTTTAAGAGTTCTTGATAGACAATTTTTAAATTTTTCCGTGTTGCATGGGCTTCCCAATAATAGGAAACCACGAAAGCAATGGTAAAAACTGCGGCAATCCAAAGAAATAATCGGTAACGTAAGCTCATGGTTTTGTGTTTTTAAATAGGTTTCGGTATCCACTTTTCGTGATCACAACCATATCCTCATAACGCACTCCTCCAATCCCTGGAAGATAAAGCCCTGGCTCGATCGTAATCACCATCCCCTCTTGAAGGACTTCTTTCGTCGATTCTTTCGAAATCCGAGGAAATTCGTGCACATCCAGACCTATACCATGCCCGAGGGCGTGAATAAAGTGCTTTTCTTCTTTTCCCATTATCTCTCGTGCTGCCTGGTCCAGGTGTGCCACTTTTTCTCCAGCTTTACATTTGTCAAGCGCTGCTTGATGCGCTTTCCGCACAACAGCGTAAATCTCTTGCATACGTGGAGAAACGTCTCCGAAAAAAACCACACGGGTCATATCACTCGCATATCCATTGAGAACCACGCCTAGATCGAGTAAAACGATATCTCCCCGCTTGAGTTTGCGTTGCCCACTCCGATGATGGGGAAGGGCAGAGTGGTCTCCAAATGCAACAATCGGCTCAAACGAAAGGGCCTCTGCTCCTCTTTCCTTAACATAAAACTCAAACTCCCGAGCAAGCGCATCTTCTTGCACCCCCACTCTTAACCGCTTACGCAGATAGAGAAACCCTTTCCAAAGAAGGGCAGCACTTTTTTGGAGAAGGAGAAGTTCGCTGCGATCTTTGATCGCCCGCACAACAAGTGTCGGATGGTCCACCCCTTTTAACGTCCGCTTGACAAAGGCTTTCTTGAGCGTTTGATGTGCTGCTACAGATAAAGAAGTGTCAAACCCGTACCGCTTGACCCCTTTAAGCTTGACAAGCGCCTCCCGCAAGGCTTGCTCCGTCAGTGTTTTGACGGGATAAGGAGACTGTTTTTTCGCTACATCACGGTACCTTCCATCAACAAAGAGTGTGACTGTTTTAGGCCCCACTAAAAGACGCCCTCTGGACACACGCATCCCTGTGAAATACGCAAGGTCTGTCGGGTGTTCAATGATAAATCCCTCAACTCCCATCTGGGGAAAATGAGATCGAAATTTATGGAGGCGGCCTTTGAAATAGGTTTTTGAGTGCGTCATGACTTAAGTGAATAATTGTCGGTTTTCCTTGAGGGCAGTCGTAAGGTGCAGAGGTTTTCATCAGCTCTTTAACGAGCTGCTTGGCCTCCACCACTGACCACCCCTTTTTTTGTGATCTTGCATAAGAAGAGAGCGATAAAGCAAGTTTTTTCTGACGCATTTTTTCTGCTAAGTTCCGGTCGAGCACGCTGACAAATTCCTCCAAAAGGCCTGGAACGTACGACTCCTCAATTTCTGGAGAAAGTGCATCAACAATAAATGTGTGCTCTCCAAAAACTCTGAGATCTATTCCCATTTCTTTGATGGCCTGAAGGTGCTGCTTCAATACCTCTCCTTCGGGAGGAGAAAGTTCAATTGTCAGGGGAATCATTAAGGTTTGGAGAGGGGGGACACCTGCTGTTACAAAACGTTCATAAAGAATCCGCGCATAGGCCCCCTTCAGATCGATCAGAAACATGCCTTCATAGGGGCCCTGTTGAGTAGGAAGAGAAAAAGCCGAGGAACCCTGCACCAACAAATAGTGCTTGAAAAGGCCAATCAGAGCAAGCTCCTCTTGAATGGGTTCAAAAACCGGGGGCATTTCTTCCTTCTTCTCCTGAAACATGAGAGGCGCTGAAAATTCCCATGTCCCTCTAGGATATTCCTTAGGAGGGGTATTCCCCCGAAACGCTTCCATCACACTTTTTTGAATCATCGCTTGAATGACGTGTTCCTCTCTAAGACGGATCTCCCGTTTTTGAGGGTGGACATTGACATCAATCCATTCTGGAGGAAGGGAAAAATGCAGGATAAAGGTCGGATGAAGACGCGTCGCAAGACGGGTTCCATACCCTTCATAAATGGCGCGAGTAATCTGAGGACACACCACACACCGTCCATTGACAAAAAGGTACTGCCCTAAACGGTTCGAGCGAGCCTGCAAGGGTGACCCGATAAACCCTTCAAGGCGACACTGCTGATCTGATGCATCCACCGCCTTTGCATGCGCTAAAAACTCCTTTCCTAATACGCGATCGGCTCTTTCTTGAATCTTCCCAGGAAGCACGCTCAAGGTCTCTTTGTCTTCAACTACCAGTCGCAGTTGGACGTTTGGATGCGCCAGCACAAATTTCGTGAGAAACTTGGTGATTTCTGTCAGTGCTGCCCCTGGAGATTTTTGGAATTTTTTTCGCGCAGGGACATTGTAAAAAAGAGAACGCACTTCTATCGTTGTCCCCTTCTTTCGCGCTGCAGGGGTGATGCTTCGAATACGTCCCCCCTCAGCGACTAACTCTGCCCCCTGATGCTTCTCACTTTCAGACGATATGACCCTGAGTTTAGAGATCGCCGCAATCGAAGCTAGCGCTTCCCCACGAAACCCCATCGTCACCACTTCATTTAAATCTTTAGCTTCTTGAATCTTCGACGTTGCATGCCTTTCTAAGCTCAAAAGAAGATTCTCTTGATCCATTCCACATCCATCATCACTCACCCGAATTAGAGAAAACCCGCCCCCTTTCACCTCCACGCGAATGACACGACTCCCTGCATCCAGCGCATTTTCTACTAGCTCTTTCACCACAGAAGCGGGGTTTTCAATCACCTCGCCAGCCGCAATCTTGTTGATCGTCTCATCAGATAAAATACGAATAGCCATCAAATCTCCTTGCAGCATCTCCCTCAATGATCTATTATAGTCTTCCGAAATAAATGGGAGCAACCATGAAATATCCAATGGTGTGGGATCTTGAGTCGATTTTTGAAGGAGGCAGCCAATCTGCAACCTTTCAAAATACGCTTCATTCTCTTCAAAAAAATCTCACGCAATTAAAGACTTGGATTCAGGAAGAAAAGATTGCAGAATGCATTTCATTGCTTCAAGATATGGGAAAAACCACCCGTGAAATGCAAACATTCACCTACTGTTTGCTTGCGCAAGACGTTCAAGATACCCATGCCAGTGTCCTTGCTGGGCAAATGCGAACGTTTCAAACCGACCTTTCAAACGCCTCCCTCTTGTTTAACAATCTTCTCGTTAAACTGTCTGATGAAGCTTTTAATTCGCTCTTAAAAGAACATCCTTCGATTGCCTTTTCTTTAGAAGAACGACGGAAACGGACCCAAGAAAAGCTTCCGATCGAGGAAGAGGCTTTTATTAATCACCTCTCAATGGATGGCTATCATGGGTGGTCAGAAATGTGGGATGCGGTCATTGGAGAAATGACCTTTCCCTTCCAAGATCAATCCCTTTATTTTGGCCAGATCGAGAACAAACTTTCCGACCCCGATCGCACTGTGCGCACTGAAGCCTTTAACCAAATCGAATCAGGATTTCGGGAAAAACAACAGTCTATTGCTCAAATTCTCAATCATCTTGGAGGTTTCCGCCTTCAAGTGTATAAAAAGCGTAAATGGGAGGATTTCTTAAAAGAGCCTCTTGATGAAAACCGCCTGTCGAAAGACTCTCTCCTAGCGATGTGGGGGGCGGTAGAAAATAACCGTGAACGTCTCACCCGCTTCCTAGAGTGTAAAGCAAGATTACTTGGGTTAAAGCGCCTTTCATGGGCCGATCTAGAAGCGCCTATTTCTAACACAGCTAAAGAAATTTCCTATGAAGAGGCTGCAGATATCATCGTCTCACAATTTCAAACATTCAGCCCTAAAATGGCCCATTTTGCACAGCAAGCCTTGGAAAAAGGGTGGATCGAAGCAGAAGACCGACAAGGAAAACGTCCGGGAGGATTTTGTGTGGCCCTCCCCAATTCATGCGAAAGCCGCATCTTTATGACCTTTTCGAATACGATTACCAATCTCTATACCCTTGCACACGAGTTAGGCCATGCGTTCCACAATGAAGTGGTTTTCCCTTTAGACGAAATGGTCCAACATCCCACCATGGGGCTTGCTGAAACCGCCTCCACAATGGCAGAAATGATTGTGACACAAGCCATGATCCAGAAAGAAAAAGACCCGAAACAACGCCTCCTTCTTCTTGATGACCACCTATCCCGAGCCATTAGCTTCCTTCTAAACATTCATGCACGCTTTCTTTTTGAAACGCGCTTCTATGAAAAACGTCGAGCAGGCATTGTGTCTCACGAGGGCCTTTCAAAGTTGATGGAAGGTGCACAACAAGAGGCTTATGGAGGAAAACTTGACAGATACCACCCCCTCTTTTGGGCGGCAAAGATTCACTACTACTGCACTGACATGCCCTTTTATAACTTCCCCTACACCTTTGGGTATCTTTTTAGCTTAGGCATTTATCATCATGCGAAAACTCACTCGAATTTTGAATCCTCATATATTGCCCTCCTCGAAGACACGGGAAGGATGACCCCTGAAGTTTTAGCCAAAACCCACCTCGATACCGATTTAACAACGACTCAATTCTGGCAGCAGGGAATCGATTTGATTCATCAGGATATGGAAGAATTCATCAAACTATCGAGTGAGGTTTCATTATGCGGATAATTTGTCTCCTTCTTTTAGGATGCTCTCTATTTGGAGAGCCAGCGCAAGACTACTTTGACTTTTTGCTTGCGCATCCCAAAACACATGGCCTCCTGGGGTCTTATGAAAAAGGAGAGATCGAAATCCTCACTCAACCTCACTCGATTGAAGAAGTCGAAAGGATTGCGATGAGACGCCTTCTCGATAAAGGAGTAGACATCGACTACGCCAAAGAATGGAGCCGCACAGGGATCATCGCTGAGGACCAATATTTATTTTGGGTACGTGATGCTGTGATTTTCCCTTCAGGGGAAAAAGGAACCTATGACCGCATCCTATGGAAAAGCGGTCTAGAATCCAATCCTGGTGTTGCGGTCCTCCCCTATCTTGCAGACTACAGAATTGTCCTTGTGCTTCACTATCGCCACGCCACGCGGAGCTGGGAGCTTGAACTCCCAAGAGGGATGATTCGCGCTGGAGAAACGATTCGCACAGCTGCGACCCGAGAACTGCTCGAAGAAACAGGGTTCCGCGCCGATGACTCCCTTCTCCTTGGAACCATTGCAGTCGATAGTGGGATCTTCACTTCTCTGGTCCCTATTCTTGCTTGTAAAGCGGTTCAAGTGGATGAGATCCAACCCGATTATTCCGAGGCCATTAGCCATGTTGTGACCTTGACACTTAAGGAGATCGATCAAGCTCTATTGAAAGGCTTTTGGGATGTCTCTTTAGAGGAACGGACGATTCGTGCAGCTGTTCGGGATCCCTTTCTGACTTATGCACTCTTCCAAATGAAACTCCGCCATTGGCAAGATTAAGGCGTTGATCTATATAGGGGTTAAGAGACAGTCTCCAAAAGAGAGTGGCCCCAATATGCACCAGCCTTCAAACAATCTTAATTTGGACAAAAAACCCTCCAAGGGCTATACCAATAGTCACGAACGCTCTCCAAAAAGAAGTTTTATGCGGTTTTTATCTACACTCATTGTCCTTGGGGCCCTTGGCTATGGCGCGTATTATCTCAATAATACCCAACCAGAGCTCAAACATAAAGCCCTTGAAATGATCAATACCGGGACGTTTCATACGTTAGAAGCACGCTTTACAGCTCGGCAGATTATGGAGAAAGAGCGTCTCAACCTTTTAAAGGACACCGAACACCGCTACAGTGACCCGACCCTCCGCTTCCATCCCTATCTTCTGATGGAAGTGAAGTTTACAAATAAAGATTTTCAGACTGAGGAAGGGATTATCCTATGGGATCTCATTGATGGAGAGATGGTGCTCGATACTCGGAATTGGGATAAAACCCATGGATTTGCAGATTGCATCAATGCTGGAGCAGACCGGTATGAGTATAAAATCCTTACTACCATTGCAGAAAGTGGTGGCCAAGCAGACCGACAAAGCCTGATGAGCACCCTAAGCATGGAGCCTCACCTTCTAGAAGCCTGGCTTGATCGAGCGCGGAAGAAAAAGCTTGTGGTGCAACACGGTAATCACTACCGCATCCACCTTCATGACCCTCTTGTCAATGTCCGCCCCTCAACCTTTATTGCAGACCCTCTTGTGACAAAGAGTTGTAAACATAGTGAAAGGCTCAATCGTCGCTATACCCCATCTCAAATCAAAAAGGCGGCAGAAGCGGCCTTTGGGTCAGACTTTGCGATCCGCACTACCCGTGATGTTTTTCTCCCTATCTACAGCATCACTGTACAAAATCCTGATGGCTCTCTCCATACCTCTCACTGGAACGCCCTCAATGGAAAGCAGATCTCGCACGCAAACCTCATTGAATAATATCTCCCCATACGTTATTCTTTTTTATTCTGCACCTTGGAAAGGTGGCTGAGTGGCCGAAGGCACGTCCCTGCTAAGGACGCGTATCTGCAAGGGTACCGAGGGTTCGAATCCCTCCCTTTCCGCATTTGGGCTTCTTATGTTAAGAAGCCCTTTTTTGTTGGGATTTTTTTTCCAAACAGATACATTAGAAGAATGAAGGAAAAAGAAAAGTCTAAGATCAAAGTCGCCCCCAATTCTAAAGAATCTGAGATGATGGTGCTCGGGTGCATGCTCACCAAAGTCAACAGCTTGAACGTTGCAGCCGATGCCCTCCATGCCAGCGACTTTTACTATAAAGAGCATCAAGTTATTTTTGATGTGCTTAAAGGGCTTTTTAAGAGTGATAAACCTGCAGACATTCACCTCGTAGCAGAAGAGCTCAAACGGGTAGAAAAGTTAGAAGAGATTGGAGGCGTTGGCTATTTAACAACCCTTGCACAATATGCTGGAACATCCGCCTACATTGAAGAGTATGTAGAGCTGATTAAAAACAAATCGATTCTTAGGCGGATGATTTATGCCGCACAAGAAATTGAGAAGCAAGCTTTGGAAGAGCCTGGGGATGTCCATGGCGCTTTAGATGAAGCGCAAGCAACCTTTTTCCAAATCTCTCAAGCCACAAACCCTTCGGCTGGGAAGCATATCAAGGACATCATCTCAGGCGTTCGATCTGAATCAGGCCTCCCCTACCTAAAAGAGCTAGAAGAACGGCAAGAAACTTACCTTGAAAAAGGACCGGATGCCTTAGCCTTTACAGGAATCCCGACTGGATTTACAGACCTCGACAGAATGATCAATGGATTAGCAAACTCCAATTTGATCATTTTGGCAGGACGTCCTGGAATGGGAAAAACGGCATTTGCCCTCAATGTTGCAGAACATGTCGCTTTCAAACACCAAATGCCCGTTGGGGTGTTTTCTCTCGAGATGAGTGCAGAGCAACTCCTGCACCGGATGATCTGCTCTCAATCAGAGGTTGAATCTGCAAAAATTCAAACCGGATCTCTCAATGGATCGGAGTACCAACGCGTTGTTGGGGTCATCAATAAAATGCAAAAAACCCCCTTCATTATCGACGATCAACCTGGTCTTAAGATTACCGACCTTCGGGCCCGTGCCAGACGGATGAAAGAAGCCCACGACATTCAATTCCTTGTCATTGATTACCTCCAACTTCTTTCCGGATCGAGCCAATTTTATGGAGGAGACAACCGCCAAGGAGAGATTTCTGAAATCTCACGGATGATGAAAAACCTGGCGCGCGAGCTCAACATTCCCATTCTCTGCGGATCTCAGCTGTCTCGAAAGGTGGAAGAACGGACAGGTCACCGTCCCATGATGAGTGATTTGAGGGAATCAGGAGCCATTGAACAAGATGCCGATATCGTCATGTTCCTTCTCCGTCGTGAGTATTATGACCCTTACGATAAGCCAGGACTTGCCGAAGTCATCGTCGGGAAAAACCGCCATGGAAAGGTGGGAAATATCGAGGTCGCTTATCGAAAAGAATTTGCGCAGTTTGCCAACTACACCCCTTCTGACGAAGGGAGTGGGGAAGACAACTCCGAAGCTTTTGAAGCTTTTTCACCCTAAGAATACGCCCCAATAATTCCGATTACGATCCCAATCGCTAGAGTGACAAGCGAGCCGATCAACACTTTTTTCATTTGGGGTTTTGTTGCTGTCATCTCTGCATGATGCATATGCATCCCCTTCCCCTTGCGCACTGTCATCATACCATGTTTTAATCCTTTGGAGACAAGCCATCGGTTAATGGGATAGGCGACAAAACCTCCGATAATCGTCGCAAAAGACATCATCCCCCAAAACTGAATACTTCCTGGGCTTTTAGCTAAAGGATTATGCGCTCCCCAAATTGCCATAACAGGAATCATCCCTGCCATAATGTAGTTCATCGAAACCCATTCTGGATAGAAACTATTTTTGAGAGCCTTAACGTAAGTGCCTCCCATCATCTTTTTCATAAACAAAGCTTGGAAAATAAGCAGCCCAAAGACAAATCCTGCCAGGTATTCAAAAAAGATCTCGAT
>JAGROF010000041.1 GCA_020440405.1 Chlamydiia bacterium | reverse complement strand
GATTTCCCATGGTCGATATGGGCAATGATCGAAAAATTACGGATATACTTTGGGTCATACTTAAAGGCCATAGAAGCATTTTACCTTATTCTGCCTCTGAATTGCTATCATTTTTTGCACGTTTGGCAATTATAAAAATAGAGAGAATTGCAAATACAGAGATGGCAATCAAAAGCCACATTGCTCCACGGTAGCCCACCATAAAAGAATCTCGAAAAGCGCCCAGAATCTGCTCGTGCACTTGAGTCGACATGTGGCTCAAATAATTTTGCAGCTCTTGGTAAGAAGAGAGAAGAGAACGCACTTTTTTCTCCATGGCAGTCGATAGGACAATCCCATGACGATTGAGGGTGTCATGCAGCTTCGATTTTTCAATGGTTCGAATGACAGCCCCTACAAATGAGAGCCCCACAGTTCCTCCGATCTCTTGAACAGTGGCAAGCACACCCGTTGCTACCCCCACAAAATTCCGAGGAATCGTTGAAACTCCCAAAGAGGCAGAAGCGGGGAAAGAGCTACCGGTTCCCAGTCCGAAGAAGACGAGGGCAAGAAGAACCATGAGACTGTTTTGGGTGTCGGTGAACGTCGACATAATGACCAGGCCGATGAGTGCAAGGAAAAACCCAAACATCACGATATATTTTTTATTCAGCTTGTCTGCAATGGGGCCAACAAAGTGAGAGGCGACTGTAAAGGGAAGAGAGATTGCGAGAATGAACATCCCTGAAACAAAAGGGGTATAGCTTAAAACCGTTTGCAGATAAAGGGGAATTGAAAAAAAGATCCCCC
Source organism: Chlamydiia bacterium (assembly GCA_020440405.1). Lineage (GTDB taxonomy): Bacteria > Chlamydiota > Chlamydiia > Chlamydiales > Simkaniaceae > Neptunichlamydia. Next base: position 894 of record JAGROF010000041.1, on the reverse strand, counting down.
AAAAAAGAAAAATCACACAAAAGTTTCCAATGCAAGCCGCAGCAAAGTTTTTTTTCTTAAAAAACTTAAATTGGATCAGAGGTGAAGAGATACGGTGTTCGATATAGTAGAAGAGGACGAGGCAAATCGCAGCAAACACAAATAATCCAACGATAAGGGGACTTTTCCATCCCCAATCTGGACCTTGAATGACCCCCATGACAAAACCACCAATTCCTCCGACTAAAAGCAAAAGACCAGGGATGTCAATCTTGGTATCTTGCTCTTCATTCTTTGACTCTTGAACAAATCCCTTTACCAAGATCCAGCTAATTAGAAGAAAAGGGAGGTTAAAATAGAAGATCCAATGCCAGGAAGCCATGGCGATGATGATCCCTCCAAGCACCGGCCCCAAAGCCAGTCCAACTCCCACAATGGCACTCCAAATGCCTAAGGCTTTTCCATGCTGCTCCTCAGGAAAGACATGGGTGATCAAAGATTGGGAGGTGGTGATAACCATGGCATTCGAAAGGCCTTGGAAGGTTCGAAAGGTAATGAGCCATGCAGCACTTGGAGAGAGCGCAGCACCAATAGAGCTCAAGGCGCAGATGACGAGTCCAATAAAGAAGAAGCGGCGCCGTCCATAGGCATCTGCAAAGCGGCCAAACGTGACCATTGTGGCAGCCATTCCTAGTCCAAAGGCATTGATGATCCACTGCAGCTCCCCAAGTGTTGCTCCTAAATCCCGTTGAATACTAGGAAGGGCATTGTTGACGATCGACCAGTCCATCGCCACCACAAAGATTCCCAGGCAAATTCCCAGGCTTGGCCAAAAGGTTTTCATACTTTTTTTATAACTGAATTAGTTTAAAATAGCGACAATTGGGCAGAAGATTTTCATTGAAAATGAAGCGT